>NZ_JBHXKE010000408.1:0-4828 GCF_042722765.1 Kitasatospora sp. NPDC058406 | reverse complement strand
ACCCCCCCACCCCCCCCTCCGCCGCGGGCCGGGCGGGGGGCCGCCCCCGGGGGGCGGGCCCGGGCGCGGGCCCGCCCGACGGCCCGTCAGTCGCGCAGCAGCGCGGGCACGCCGGCCGCGTCCGGCAGGTCGTCCGGACCGGACAGCACCGTCAGCCGCTGGGTGGCCCGGGTCAGCGCCACGTAGAGCACCCGCAGCCCCGCCTCCGACTCCCCGGCGATGCCGGTCGGGTCGGCGACCACGGTCGCGTCGTACTCCAGGCCCTTGGCCTCCAGGCTGCCCAGCGCCACCACGCGCTCGCCCAGCCCCGCGGTCCAGCCGGCCGCCTCGGCCCGCCGGTCCATCGGCACCACGACGGCCACCGTGCCGTCCACCTCGCCCAGCAGCCGCTCCAGTTCGGCCCGGCACGCCGCGCCGAACGCCTCCGGCGCCGGGTCGGTCACCGCCGTGAACCGCGGCTCGACACCCACGTGCCGCACCGCGCTCGGTGACGGCGTGCCGGGCGCCGCCAGGGCCAGGACCTTGGCCGCCACCTCCGCGATCTCGGCCGGGTTCCGGTAGTTCACCGTCAGCGTGTAGCGGCGGCGCGGCTTGCCGGACAGCACGTCGTCCAGCGCGGCCTGGGCCTCCTGCGGGAACGGCCAGGAGGACTGCGCCGGGTCGCCGACGATGGTCCACGTGGCCGTCCGGGCCCGGCGGCCGATCATCCGCCACTGCATCGGGGTGAGGTCCTGCGCCTCGTCGACGATGATGTGCGCGTACTCGGTGCGCTCCAGCGGCATGCGGTCGCGCTGCCTCGACGAGCGGTCGGCGAAGGTGGTGACCTCCTCCAGCCCGGTCAGCAGGTCCACCGCGTCGACCTCGCGCACCTTCGGCCGGGCCGCCTCGCCGAGCAGCACCTGCAGCTCGTCCACCAGCGCCACGTCGTGCGCGGAGAGCGCGCCCTCGCCCTGCTCGGACAGGTGCCGCCAGGACTCGGCCAGCACCCTCGCCTCCTCGGGGGTGACGGCGCGGCGGGCGATCCGGTTGGTGTGCCGGGTCCGCTTCAGCGTGCCGAGCACCCGGCGCGGGGTGACCACGGGCCACCAGGCGTCCAGGAAGTTCAGGAACGGCGGCTCGTCCGAGACGTAGTCGTCGAAGGACTCCTTCTCCTCCTGACGCTGCTCGCGGGCGTAGTGGTCGGTGGGTCTGGGCAGGTGGCGGGTGACCTCCTGCCAGAGCGCGTCCAGCAGCAGCCGGCGGGCCCGCGGGCGGAGCAGGTTCAGCGGGGTGCCGCCCGAGCCGATGACGTTGCCGCGCACCGCCTTGAGCCGGCCGGCGTCCAGCCGCAGCACCTCGCCGCGCGCGACCACCTTCAGCTCCTGCGGCGCGCCCAGCTCCAGCACGCCCCGGGCGGCCCGGCGCAGCAGGTGCGTCATCCGGGCCGAGCCCTTGATCCGGGCCGCCTCCGGGGTGTCGTAGGTGCCCGCCTCGATGCCGTCCACCAGCGAACCGACCGCGCGGACGGCGACCTGGCCCTCCTCGCCCAGCGAGGGCAGCACGCCCTCGGTGTAGGAGACCAGCAGCGGGGTCGGCGAGACCACCAGGATGCCCCCGGCGTAGCGGCGGCGGTCCTGGTAGAGCAGGAAGGCGGCGCGGTGCAGGGCCACGGCGGTCTTGCCGGTACCGGGCCCGCCGGTGACGAGCGTGGCCCCGGCCGCGGGGGCGCGGATCACCTCGTCCTGCTCCTTCTGGATGGAGGAGACGATGTCGCGCATCGAGTGGCTGCGGGCGCGGCCCAGGGAGGCCATCAGTGCGCCGTCGCCGACCACCGCCAGTTCCTCGCCGCCCAGCGTGGGCGTGAGGTCGGGGCGGAGCAGGTCGTCCTCGACGCCGATCACCTTGCGGCCCTTGGAGCGGATCACCCGGCGGCGGATCACCCGACCGGGCTCCAGCGGGGTCGACCGGTAGAACGGCGCCGCGGCCGGGGCCCGCCAGTCGATCACCAGCGGCCCGTACTCGGCGTCCAGCACTCCGAGCCGGCCGATGTGCAGGGTCTCGGCGACGGCCGGGTCGGCCGGGTCGAGCGGGGTGTTGGAGGGGATGCCGTGCTCCTCCGGGGCATCCGGCTGTTGGAGGTCGATCCGACCGAAGAGGAAGTCCTCGAACTCGTTGTTGAGCCGCTGGAGGTGCGCGCCGGCCCGGTACACCTGGGCGTCCCGCTCGGCGAGCGCGCCGGGGGTGCCGACGTGCACGCGCTTGGCGGCGTCCTCCAGGATGTACTCGGCCTCGGCGAGTTTCTCCTCCAGGCGGTGGTAGACGGTGTCGAGGTGGCGCTGCTCCCCGGCGATCTCTCGCGCGCGGACCGTCTCGTGGTCGATGGCGGCGCTGCCCGTGTTGCTGGTGTCCGTGTTGCTCTGCATGGCCTCGGTGGTTGCGGCGGGAGTCCGGCTCTGGGAAACGAGCGGACGGAAGATCCTACGCCGCGACCGCGGTGGCGCGCCGCATCGGGAGCGAAAAACATGCAGGCCGCCCACCGCTGAGCGGTGGGCGGCCTGCACACTGTGAACATGGGGTGGTGGAGATGCCGGGAATCGAACCCGGGTCCAGTGGAGTGGATTCAGGACTTCTCCGAGCGCAGTCCGCTGTGATTTTCTCGGCCCTGGCAGTCACGCGGACAAGCCGCCAACAGGCCCAGCTACTGTTTGATTTCCCATCCACCCCCGCAGCCCGGGTGGACGGTTGAGTTCCCTAGATTATGCCAGGGTCCGGGTCGGGAACTCCCCGGTCTGACACCCAAGCGCTATCGGAGCTTATTAGGCAGCGAGAGCGAACTGCTGGGAATCGCTCTTAGAGTTGGCGATTATTTGTTTGCGACACGTGGTTAACGAGATCATTGCCGCGTTCCTCGGCTCGCTTCTCCTGTTTCGACTTCCCCTGTCGAAACCGATCATCCCCATGTTTTTTTGAGAAACAACAGGACGTTGACCGTCCGTGGTGCTGCCGCCATACTACGCGAGGCGACGGGCGAGGGTCCAGCCGATTAACGCCGAGCCGTCCGTGTCAGCTCTGACGCCGGCGGGCCGCCGCCACCGCGCGGGCCGTCTCGCGGGTGTCCTGCTTCTCCCTCAGGGTCTGCCGCTTGTCGTAGAGCTTCTTGCCGATCGCGAGCGCCAGTTCGAGCTTCACCCGGCCGTCCTTGAAGTACAGCGAGAGCGGGACGAGGGTGTGGCCCGCGTCCCGGACCTTCGCCTCGATCTTCTGGATCTCCATCCTGTGCAGGAGCAGCTTGCGCTTGCGCCGTGCCGCGTGGTTGGTCCACGTCCCCTGGGTGTACTCGGGGATGAAGACGTTGTCGATCCACGCCTCGTGGTTCTGGATGTACGCGTAGCCGTCGACCAGGTTGGCCCGACCCTCGCGCAGTGACTTCACCTCGGTGCCGGTGAGCACGAGACCGCACTCGTAGGTGTCGAGGATGGTGTACTCGTGTCGCGCCTTCTTGTTCTGCGCGATCAGCTTCTGTCCGGTTTCCTTTGCCATAGCGTCGGCCATTCTCGCACTTCGGGGCCGGTCGGGGCAGCCCCTTTTGGGCGCGCGCGCCGGGGTTCAGGCGCGGGTGCCCAGGCCGGCGAGCACCCGCAGGGCGAGTCCGGCGGTGTCCTCGGCGTCGGCCGCGGGCACGTCCGGGGCCAGGCCGGTGCCCTCCGGGGAGCGGCCGGCCGGGGTGAAGTAGCGGCCGACGGTCAGTTCCAGCACCGCGCCGTCGGCGAGCCGGCTGGGCTGCTGCACGGTGCCCTTGCCGAACGTCCTGCTCCCGACCACCACGGCCCGGCCGCGGTCCTGGAGCGCTCCGGTGAGCAGCTCGGCGGCGCTCATCGTGCCGCCGTCCACCAGGACGACGAGCGGTGTGCGCTGGTCCCCGCCGGGCGGGGCGGTCAGCTCGCGCGTCCCCCCGCGGTCCTGGTAGGAGCCGACCGGGCCGCCGTCCAGGAAGACCCCGGCGGTGCCGGCGGCCTCCTCGACCAGCCCGCCGGAGTTGCCGCGCAGGTCGAGCACCACCCCGGCCCGCGCGTCACGCACGGCGGCCCGGACCTGCTCGGCCACCCCGCTGGTGAAGGCCCGGACGGTGACCCGGACGACGCCGCCCGCCAGGCGTTCGGCGGCCACCTGCTGACTGTCCAGCAGAGCCCGGCGCAGGCGCACCTCGCGGACCTCGCCCTCCCCCCGCTGCACCGCCAGGACCACCTCGGAGCCGACCTGCCGCTCGCCGTCCTCGCGTCCGCGCAACCGGGCGACCACCTCGGTGACGGGCAGGTGGTCGGCCTGGTCGGCGCCGATCCGCAGCAGCCGGTCGCCGACCGCGATCCCGGCGGCGGCGGCGGGCCCGGCGGGCTGCACCCGGGAGACGGCGGTGGCGCCGTCCTGGCCGCGGCCGACCGAGAGGCCGACCCCGACGTAGCGACCGCCCAGGCCCTGGCTGAACTCGGCGTACTCCTGCGCGCTGTAGTAGGCGCCCCAGCGGTCGCCGACCGCACCGATGAGGTGCTCGGCCTGCTGTTCGGACAGGTCGGCGCCGGCCGGGTCCTGGCCCGCCCCGAGGGTCGCGGCGGCGACCCGGGCGGTGTCCGCCGACGGCGGCCGGCCCGGCGTGCCCGGCTCCCCCCAGGCGCCGGTGGCGGCGCCGGCCAGCAGCACCACACCGAACACCAGGCTGAGGGTGGCCACCTGACGGGCCCCGCGCGGAGTTACTGGCATGGAATCGGAGTGTAGGCGCAGCGCGGAGCACACCGGGCCGGAACGGTGGGCGGCGGAACGGCGGCGGCCCCGGACGGCGCAGTGCCGTCCGGGG
>NZ_JBHXKE010000407.1:0-4865 GCF_042722765.1 Kitasatospora sp. NPDC058406 | reverse complement strand
GTCGCCCGCCCGCACCCTGGAACAGCTCCGAGCCCTTCTGTCCGAGCCCGCCGACAAGGAAGATCAACTCTGACAGTTATTCAGAAACAAGTCCCCAGAGTGCCCGAGTACTGCCGGGCGACCCCGGGCGATGCTTTGCCGTCCTTGGGGAAGCCGGTGTCGTCCACGGCCCACACCTCGGGCCGCACCGTCCGCACGGCCCGCCGTGCCAGGCGGGCCCGGACGTCCTCGACCGGCCAGGTCGAGGACGTCATGAACTGCTGCAACGCCTGGTGGTCGACCCCGAGCCGTTCGGCCATCGGCTGCATCGACTTGCGCCGGCCTTCCAGCAGCAGCCTCCGCAGATACAGCCCGCCCTTGGCCCGCTGGTCACGGCGGGCCAAGGGCGCGAACACCTCCGCCGCGAACTCCTCCAACCGACGCCGCCCCAACGCCAACTCCCCAGCCCTCATACGACCAGAGAACTACCGACCACACGATGCGACAAGCCTCCTAACAAAGCACTACTAGCCGCCATGCGTCGAAGACGGTCGCGCGTCCGAGAGTTCGAACGAGTGGCCGGAAGGGGCGCAGGCGCACAGGTCCGGCACCGGGCCCGGGTCGAACGAGGAGGCGCCCGAACCGGCGCACATCGTTTGCATGCGCCCTTTCCTGCTCCAGCGTGAGCCGGTCGTGCCACTTGACGCCCCGTGCGCCACCTGCGGGGGCGGCGCGCCTGCAGCAAAGAGTCCGTGTCCGACCGATTGACTTGTGGAGCGACGCCGGGCTCAGCCCTGCTGCGCCGCGTGCGCCACCCACGCCCGCGCCGCTTTTCGGGGAGTACGGCCGTGAAGGTTCTGACCCACAACGTGATGTTCCTGTCCTGGCTGATGCAGCAGAGCGAGGGCGACTTCGACAACGCGGCGCGATCGCAGCTGATCGCCGAATCCGCGTACGTCGCCGACCACGACCTGCTGGTCTTCCAGGAGCTCTTCGACCCGGACCCGTCGGAGGAGTTGCTGAAGCGGCTGGAGGGCAGGGGCTACTCCCACCGCACGCCGGTGGTCGGGGTGAGCGAGGAGGGGTGGGATGCCACGCACGGCAAGGAGATCTCGCGGCTGCACGTCCGCGGCGGGGTCGCGATCGTCAGCAGGTGGCCGATCCTGCGCCGGGAGCAGTACATCTACGACATGGCCTGCGGGTGGGACGCGGAGGCCGACAAGGGCTTCGCCTACGTCCTGCTGGAGGTCGACGGGAGGCGGGTGCACGTGGTCGGCACCCACCTCCAGTCCGACGACAGCGGGTGCTCGGCCGGTCAGGCGAAGGTCTCGCGCCGCTCGCAGATGCACGAGATCAACGTCTTCCTGACGGACCGGAGGATTCCGGCGGACGAGCCGGTCATCGTCGCGGGGGACTTCAACACCGATCGCCGCTCGCCCGACTTCGAGGACATCCTGAGCTTCGGGAACCTCCAGGACCCGGGGCCGCGCACGGGCTGGAAGTACTCCTTCGACACGACCGCGAACGGCGTCGCCCTCCACCGGTACCCGGCGGACCCCTCGGAGGACATGGACTGCGTCCTGCTGCGCAAAGGCCACGTCCTCCCGTGCGAGGGCTGGGTGAGCGAGGTACTGAAGGTCGCTTCGCCGCGGTGGGAGGCCGGCGGCCGGACGTACACCGACTTCAGTGACCACTACCCCGTGACCGCAGGCTGCTGAGGCCGGGCGGCGGGCGGGACCCGAAATCCCCCGCACCCCCAGATGTCCGCTCGCCTTCGGGGGCGCGCGGCGGTTGAGGAAGGCGCGCGGAGCGCGCGTCGCCAGAGCATGGCCTGAGGAAAGGAATGGAAACGATGTCCGAGCAGATGTTCATCTCCTGCACGATCAACAACCGCACCAAGTTCAAGCTGAAGGTGCAGAAGTACGACCTGAGCTATGGGAAGTGGGAGGACGTCGGCAACTTCCCCCCGATCGACATCCCGGCGGGCAAGGAACTGGCCGCGTTCCACAGCAGCGGCCGGAAGGGCGCGGCGGCCGGCACCGAGGGTTACGTCATCTACGAGCTGGGAGATGACTCCGGCGCCACCATCAAGATCTACTGGGACATCCCGTGGGGCAGCTCCACCAACACTCTGAAGGTCGAGCCCTCCGACCCGGACATCTCCGTCAACATCAAGGGCTGGGTCGGTTCGGGAGCCGGTGAGGCCCCCGTCCTGACGGTTCACGACGACCGCGGCTAGCCCAGCCGCCGGCGGTGGCCCGCAGTTTCGCCTGCGGGCCGCCATCGCCGCCCGGGCAAGCGGCCTTTTCGGAAGGCGGTACGACGCCGGCGACCGGTTGTAGTCCAGAACACGGAGGAGTGGACATGAGTTATTCGGCGCCCCAGGAGTTCGGCGAGCTCACTTTCGTCTTCAGCGCCGGCGAGACGAAGCCGCCCGCCGGCTACCACGCCCTGTGCAGCGTCATCCCCAAGGACGGGCCGATGACCTGGGTGAAGGAGACCACACCGGGGTCGGGGGCGCTCGCGAAGCCGAAGGACTGGCGCAAGGTCACCGACTCGGACCGGGTGCTGCGCGGGCTGGTGCCGGTGGTGCCCGAGGGATACCGTGCGCTGAGCGCGCTGTGGTCCTCGGACCGGATCCACAAGGCCCATGACATCCTGCTCGACCTTCGTGGCCAGGCCTTCGTCGCCCAGGATGACCTCCGCTGCGTGAAGGAGGAGATCGGTGGCCGCTCCTACGTGGCCGTCGGCGCTTGGCGCGGGCACGGCGGCCTGGAGATCCCCGAGACGATCCGGCCGAAGGTCGTCCCCGAAGGCGCGGGCTGTCTGCTGACGCCCGGAATCGCCACCTGGATCTACTACTTCGACGGCGACTACGAGGGCGAGGACCCCGGCGACGTCTACGTACTGGACGTGCCGATGAAGCAGGTCAAGCAGGGCAAGCTGGAGGACCCGGTCATCGGGGGCTGGGATGACGTGCCCGAACAGACCACGCCGGTCATCGACCGGGAGGTGGTCGTTCCCTGCATCGCCGTCGTCGACAAGGGCAAGTCCACGGACTGGATCGTGCAGAACTCCCCGGCATACACCGTGCGGCGCAAGCGCTTCTACACCCGTCAGGCCGTTCTGAACCTGAGGCAGAACCCGCGGGACGGCTCCGTCACCGACAGCGTCTCGTGGGGAGTGAGCAAGACGGCCTCGGAGACGTACCGGGAGAGCGTCGGCATGTCCGTCGGATTCGAGGCGGGCGTCGAGGTCGAGGGCTTCAGCGCCAAGGTGACCGCGTCCCTGAGCCGTGAACTCGGCTACGAGAGCACGCACTCTGTCACGACCATGGCCCAGGAGTCCAAGGTGGTCAGCGCTCCGGCTCCCGGCCTCCATCTCACGGCCCTCTATTCGGAGAGCCACTGCATCGAAGTGGTTCGAAACGACCCGAACCACACGCTCGCGTCGGGTCAGGAAGGCCTCACCTTCCAGGCCAACGCGTACTACGTGGCTCCCACGTACCCGTCGCCCCAGGACTAGCGGGCGCCGGTCGCCCACGAGTTCCTTCACGATCGATCCGAGAGGACCGGCGATGGGTCGGCTGTCTTTCCGGTGCGTCATCGACAACCGGACCGGGGCTCTCCTGAAACTGCAGGAGGACGAACTGTTCTGGGGACGGTGGGAGAACCGCCGATACCCGTTGCTGGCCCTGGCCGCCGGGGCGGAGACGCTCGCGCTGGCCGGTGTCGCCCTCAGCCCGGCGACCGGCAGTACGTCCGGGTACGTCGTCTACCGGATCGACGACGACCTCCAGGCCCGGATCAGGATCCGCTGGGACGTCTGCTGGGACGGCTCCAACGCCCTGCAGGTCGAGCCGGCCGAGGTCGGCATCAGGGTTGAGGTGACGGGCTGGACGGGGAGTGCAGCCGAGGAGTCGGTCGTCCTGACGGTCCACGACGACCGTTGACGGGACGCGGCAGGACTGCCGGAGGCCCGGTCGTCGCAGTCCGTTCGGCCCCGCCCGGAGTCGGGCGCGGTCCTGGACCGTTCCCCAGCCGATGTCGTGACGGTGGCTCGCCCACCTTCACGCTGTAACGCGGTGCGAAGATCGCCGCAGAAGATCCCGAAGAGAGGAACAGAACATGTCTGAGCGGGCGTACCTCGCCGTCTCGATCAACAATCGCACCAAGGTCGTGTTGAAGGTGCAGAACTATGAACTGGAGGCGGGGACCTGGAAGGGGGTCGGGGACTTCCCCCCTGTCGACGTCCCCCCCGGGGGCAACGGGCCGGCTGCGTTCCACTGCAGCGCCAAGGAGGGAACGGCGTCCGGCATCGAGGGTTATGTCATCTATCAGATGGGAGAGGACCCGAGCACCACCATCAAGATCACGTGGTGGCTTCTGTGGGGCGGCTCCAACGATATCAAGATCGAGCCCTCCGACCCGGACATTTCCGTCAGCATGAAGGGCTGGGTCGGCCACGGAGCCTCCGAGTCTCCGGTGCTGACGGTTCACGACGAACGCGGCTAGGTGTCTTGAGTCGTGATCAACGAGTCGCTCCGGTGAAGTCTTTGATCCAGATCATCGAGGCGCGCAGGTGGAGGCTGGCGAGGTAGCTCTCCGGGGTCTTGTCGTACCTGGTCGCGATGCCCCGCCAGGCCTTCAGCTTGTTGATCAGCCGCTCGACGGTGTTCCTCTCCTTGTAGAGGTCGGTGTCGTGGCTGATGGGTCGACCGTCCCTGGAGCCTTTCTTCTTCCGGTTGGCGGCCTGGTCCCGCTTCTCCGGAATGACAGCCTTGATGTCACGTTTGCTCGGGTGAGCGCGGTTGCCGCGGGACGAGTAGGCCTTGTCCCCCGGCGACAGCGCCGGGTCGGGTGCGAGGGCGGCCGACAGGCCCACTG
>NZ_JBHXKE010000406.1:0-4894 GCF_042722765.1 Kitasatospora sp. NPDC058406 | reverse complement strand
ACCCCACCCGGTGGAGTGCCGGGGAGCCCTCCACCGGATCGGGCTGGTCGACGGGGTGCTGGTCCCGCTGGACCACGACCCCGCCGAGATCCGCAGGGAGGAGTTGCTGGCCTCCCTGACCGGCACGCCGCTCCCCTGTCTCCAGGTCATCGACCGGGCGCACCGTCACCCGGAGAACCTCGACGACGTCCGCGCACGCCTCGCCCACGGCGACACCGCCGGTGCCCTGGCCGTCGTCGAGGGGCTGCTCGGGCCCGAAGCGCTGCTGCGCGACGGTGCCTTGCGGGACGACCTGGAGGAGGCGGCCCGACGGCGCATCGTCTACGGGCTGTTCCGCGCCGGCCTGGTCGGTTCCCGGCCGGAGCACGTCGGCCGGCCGGGCCTCCGACGCTCTCGCGGCCGCCGCTCGCGCCCGCGCCACGCCGACTCCCGCTGACCCGCCCCAGCACCTCGCCCACCCACCCACCCGCCGTGAACCGGAAGGTCGTCACCCATGCCTGTTTCCACGCCCCTGTCCACCATGCCCGCCACAGCCCCTGTCGCCTCTCGACTCGACGTCGCCGCAGACCTGTTGACCCTGCTCGGCGACACCGCCACCGAACCGCGCCCGGACACCCGGTTGGAAGCCCTGACCCTGGCCGTAGCCGCCGACCTGCCGGTACTGCTCTGGGGCGAGCCCGGGATCGGCAAGACGGCAGCGCTGACCCGGCTCGCCGAAGCCCTGGACCTCCCGCTCACCACCGTGATCGCCAGCGTGCACGAGCCGTCCGACTTCTCCGGGCTGCCCGTCGTCGGGGACGACCCCGCCGAGCAGGGCGTCCCCATGGCCCCACCGGACTGGGCGGTCCGTCTGGTCCGGGCCGGACGAGGACTGCTCTTCCTGGACGAGCTGTCCACCGCGCCACCGGCCGTCCAGGCGGCCCTGCTGCGGCTGGTCCTGGAACGGCGGATCGGCGCACTCCGGCTCCCGCCCGGTGTCAGGATCGTGGCCGCCGCCAATCCGCGCTCCTCGGCGGCGGACGGCTGGGAGCTCAGCCCGCCGCTGGCCAACCGGTTCGTCCATCTCCAGTGGACCCACGATCCCGAGGTGGTGATCCGCGGCCTCGGCGGGACCTGGCCGCGGGCCACCCTGCCGCGGCTCGACCCCCAACGCCTCACCGGGGCCGTGGACTTCGCCCGACGCGCGGTGTGCGGGCTGCTGACCGCCCGCCCCGCACTGGTCCACCGGCTGCCCGAGAACGAGACCCGGCGCGGCGGCGCCTGGCCGTCACCGCGGAGCTGGGAGATGACCCTCCGGCTGATCGCCTTCGCGACCGCCGCCGGATCCGACCGGGAGGTGCTGTCCCTGCTGGTCCGTGGCACGGTGGGGGACGGACCGGGGCTGGAGCTCCTGGCGGGCGTGGACCGGATGGACCTGCCCGATCCCGAGGCGCTGCTCGCCGACCCCGTGGGCGCCGAGCTGCCCGAACGGGGGGACCTCCGGCAGGCCGTCCTCGACGGCGTGGTCGCGGCGGTCCGCCGGCGCCCGGAGCGGTCCCGCTGGGACGCCGCCTGGGCGCTGCTGGTCCGGGCGGTGGAGACCGGGGCTCCGGACCTCGTGGTGGTGCCCGCGACCACGCTCGCCGCCCTGCGCCGGGAGGACTGGGACGTGCCCGCGTCCATCGAGGGACTCGCCGGGGCGGTGGCACTGTCCCGACGGGCCGACCGCGCGGCCGGGCGGGTGGCCGCCGTGTCCGCCGCGAAGGCGGGCCGATGAGCACGCCCGTGCGGGACACCGCACCCGACACCGCCTGGGACATCGCGCCCGCCACCGCCCGTGACGCCGCGTGGGACGACGATCCGGACACCGCCTGGGACAGCGTGCCCGAGGCCACACCCGGAACCTTCCGGAACGACGATCCCGACACCGCCTGGGACAGCATGCCCGAGGCCACACCCGGAACCCTCCGGAACGACGATCCCGACACCGCCTGGGACACCGCGCCCGACACCGGCCCGGCGGGCGGGCCCGGAGCCGGGTCGGCGGCCGGGTCCGCCCCGGTGGCCGACCGGCCGACGACCGCGCCGCGGGCGCCCACGGCGCTGGACCTCGACAAGCTGTTCGCCGCCCGCCTGCACGCCGCCCGGGTCCGGCCCTACCTGGCGACGGCCCTGTTCGCCCTCCACGTCGTGGAGTCGCGGCAGGTCCCGACGATGGCCGTCGACCGGCACTGGCGGTGCTACGTCTCGCCGGCGTTCGTCGCGCTGACACCGGTCGAGGAGCTGGCCGGTGTCTGGGTGCACGAGGTGTCGCACCTGCTGCGCGACCACCACGGGCGCAGCGACCGGGTCGCGCGGGAACGCGGGCTGACCGGTCCGGGCGAGCGGCTGCGCATGAACATCGCCGCGGACTGCGAGATCAACGACGACGTGTTCGGGGACGGGCTGGTCCGGCCGGAGGGGGCGGTCGAGCCGGCGGCCCTGGGGCTGCCCGAGGGCGAGTTGATGGAGGACTACCTGCGCCGATTCCGCCTCGGACCGCAGATGCAGGACGTGGCGTGGCTGGACTGCGGCAGCGGCGCGGACGGGCTGGACCGGGCGTGGGACCTCGGGCCGGACGGGGCACACGGCCTCGGTCCGCACGAACGGGACGCGGTGCGGTTCCGGGTGGCCCGGGGCATCAACGGCCGTCCGGGGTCGGCGCCGAAGGGGTGGCTGCGGTGGGCGACGGAGGCGTTCCACACGCCGCAGCCGTGGCGGGAGCTGCTGGGGTCGGCGGTCCGCTCCGCGGCCTCGGGCACCGGCGCGGGCCAGGACTACAGCTACGGCCGGCCGTCGCGGCGCTCGGCGTCGGTGCCCGGCGCCGTGCTGCCGAGCCTGCGGCGCAGGCCGCCGCAGGTGTCCGTGGTGATCGACACGTCCGGGTCGGTCAGCGACGCCGAGTTGGGCAGCGCGCTCCTGGAGGTGGCGGCGATCGCGCGGGCCGTGGGCGGACGGCGCGACCTGGTCACCGTGCTGCCGTGCGACGCGGCGGCCCGCGCGGTGCACCAGTTGTGCCGGGCCGAGGGGATCCCCCTGGTGGGCGGCGGGGGGACGGACCTGCGGACGGGCTTCGCCGCGGCTCTCCGGGCGCGGCCCCGTCCGGACGTGCTCGTCGTCCTGACCGACGGGCAGACACCGTGGCCGGACACCCGGCCGGCGTGCCGGACGGTGATCGGGCTGTTCTCCCGGGGGCGCGCGGGCAACTCGTGGCGCGAGGACGATCCCGGCTACCGGCCGGACGTCCCGCCCGGTTGGGCCCGGGTGGTGGAGATCGGCGGCGTCGCCCCCGCGACCCGCTGAGCCCTGCGGAGCGCCGCGCGCCCGGGTCCGTCCCGGCAGCTCTCCGCAGGACTCGGCGGGGCCTCCCGACCCCAACTCCTTGACGAAAGCATGACATTGACGGACCATCATGCTGGCGCGCGCCGCAGTTCCTCCCCTGTTCCGTCCCTACGGATCCCCCACAGGAGGACAGTCATGCGACTGCCCCGCCGAGGGAAGCCCGCCGCGGCCACCGCCGTCCTGCTGGCCCTCGCACTCGCCTCCCCGCTCACCGTCCAGGCCGCCGCGAACCCGGTGGCCGCTCCGTCCGCGGTCGCGGACCGAGCCGGTGCGGCCGACTCCGCCCGGCAGTACCGCCTCGACGGGCCCCGCACCGTCGCCGAGCGCACCGCCGTCGCCGCCACCGGCGCCTCCGTCGACGCCGTCCGGCCCGACTCGGTCACCGTCACCGCCACCCCCGCCGAGGCCGCCCGCCTCCGGGCGCTCGGCTGGGCCCCCGTCCTGCTGCCCGGCCCCCTGTACGGCGCCGAACCCGGCGAGCAGGGCGTGGGGGCGTCGGTGTACGACTTCCCGTCCGCCGACTCCGGCTACCACAACTACGCGGAGGCCGCCGCCGACATCGACGCCGTCGTGGCCGCCCACCCCGCCATCATGAGCAAGCGCGTCATCGGCACCTCGTACGAGGGCCGGCCGATCGTGGCCGTCAAGATCAGTGACAACGTCGGCACCGACGAGAACGAACCCGAGGTGCTGTTCACCGCCCACCAGCACGCCCGCGAACACCTCACCGTCGAGATGGCCCTGTACCTGCTCCACGAGTTCGGCGACAAGTACGCCACCGACGGCCGGATCGCCAACGCCGTCAACAGCCGCGAGATCTGGGTGGTCCCCGATCTCAACCCCGACGGCGGCGAGTACGACATCGCCACCGGCCGCTACCGCAGCTGGCGCAAGGACCGCCAGCCGAACTCCGGCAGCAGCAACGTCGGCACCGACCTCAACCGCAACTGGAACTACAAGTGGGGCTGCTGCGGCGGCTCGTCCGGATCCACTTCCAGCGAGACCTACCGGGGCAGCGCCCCGGAGTCCGCCAAGGAGGCCAAGGTGGTCGCGGACTTCGTCCGCACCCGGGTCGTCGGCGGCAAGCAGCAGATCACCGCCGCCATCGACTTCCACACGTACAGCGAGCTGGTGCTCTGGCCCTTCGGCTGGACCACGGCCAACACCACCACCGGAATGACGGCCGACGAGTACAACACCTTCGCCACCCTGGGCCGGACCCTGGCCGGAACCAACGGCTACACGCCGGAGCAGTCGAGCGACCTCTACATCACCGACGGCTCGATCGACGACTGGCTGTGGGGCGTGCAGCGGGTCTTCGCCTACACCTTCGAGATGTACCCCGGGCCGAACGGCAGCAGCGGCTTCTACCCGCCCGACGAGGTGATCGGGCGGGAGACCAGCCGCAACCGCGAGGCCGTGCTGCGGCTGGTGGAGACGGCGGACTGCGTGTACCGCGCGATCGGCAAGCAGCAGCAGTACTGCGGCATCGCGAGCTGACGGCGGTCCGCGCCGGGCGGGGCCCCGTTCGGGG
>NZ_JBHXKE010000405.1:0-4913 GCF_042722765.1 Kitasatospora sp. NPDC058406 | reverse complement strand
CTTCTGGACCGCGTCCATGGCCAGAGCGCGGGCCGTGTCGACCGTCCGCTCGTCGAGGTCCGCGGCGGCTGCCGCCTCCCGCCCGTCCTCCGGCTCGTCCTCTCGCCGGTCTTCTCGGCCGTCGGCCGTCGCCGGCCGTCCGCGGCCGGTCGGCCGCTCAGCGGGCGGGGAGCTCGGACGGGCCGACGTGGCCGTCCAGCCAGTCCCTGAGGGGCTGGGAGACGCGCAGGAAGGCGGTGATCCGGCCGTAGGCGTCCGGGGTGCCCAGCCAGGGCTCCGGAGCCCACTCCTGCCACGCGACCAGTCCCTTGTGGCGGAGCAGTCCGATCCGCGGGTGGTCCTTGGGGTAGCCGCGCGGGGCGGACTTCAGCGAGTCCCGGCCGACCACCTGCGGCCCGGCCTTCCGGACCCGGGCGACCACCCGCTCCAGCTCGGCACCGGCGACGTCCTCGGCGACGGCCGTCCGGTACCGCTCCAGCTGGTCGGGGGCGAGCTGGTACATCCCGTTGCCGCAGGCCAGGCCGTCGGCGGAGAGCTGGACGTAGCCGCCGGCCGCCAGGTGGGCCCCGATGTGCGTCTTGTACGGGGACTTGTCGGCGCTGAACCGGACGTCGCGGTTGGGGCGGAAGATCTTCCCCGGCCCGAACTCGGGTTCCAGCTCGGCCAGCAGTCGCTCCATCGGCTCCCGTACGGCGTGCTCGTACCGGGCCTTGTGGGACTGCCAGAAGGTCTTGGAGTTGTCCGCCTCCAGGTGCTCGTAGAAGTCGAGCGCCTCGGCGGGCCAGCCATCGAAGGTCACCGCACCAGTATGTCGCCCGGTGTGTGGCCCGGGGCACAGCCCGCTCCCGTCGCCAGCCCCGCTACCGCTCGGTAGCATGCGGGCATGAGCAGCGCAGAGACCGCCACCACCGCCGCGCCGGACGCCCGCGCCGAGCGCCGCGCCAAGCGCATCGCCAAGAGCCTCACCGCCTTCGCCCGGCAGCACGGCGGCAGCGCCGACGGCGTCGTCGAGTACGTCGGCGCGGTCGCCACCCGCATCGTGGTGGTCGGCGCGGACGGCGCCTGGGGCGACCAGGTCGCGCCGAGCTACGCGGTCGGCCGCCGGGCCGCCGAGCTGGCCGGGGTCACCCTGCACGACTCCTTCGAGGGCGAGCTCGCCCTCAAGGTGAAGACCGGCCCGTACGAGTGGAAGCGCATGGCGGGCATCCAGATCGGCGGCTGATCCCGCCCCGGCCCGCGCGAAGGGCCCCGGTCCGTGGACGGAACCGGGGCCCTTCGCGCGTTCCCGGGGCGGGTCAGACCGAGGTGGTCTGCGGGGCCCGGGAGGTGCCGGTGTCGGTGGCCGACGCGGGGACCGCGCCCGCGGGGGTGTCCTCGTCCTCGCGGAGGCGGAGGGCCAGGGGGATGCGCAGGGCGGCGATCCAGGTCAGGGTGGCGCCCAGCATGTGGAGGCCGACCAGCACCTCCGGGACGTCGGTGAAGTACTGGACGAAGCCCAGTACGCCCTGGAGCAGCAGGATGACGAGCAGTTCGCGGGCCCGGGCCCGGGCGGCCGGCGGGGCCTTCACCGCGGCGAACACGAACAGCACCGCGACCGCGAGGCCGAGCGAGACGAACGCCAGGTCGGCGTGCACCTGGGCGAGGCGGTCGTAGTCGATCGGGATGCGCGGGACGAACTTGTTGTCCTTGGGCGTCCCCGGGTGGTGGCCGGCGCCGGTGACCAGCGTTCCGGCGGCCACCAGCAGTCCGATCACGCCGACCAGGACGTAGGAGAGCCGCTTGATGGGCTCGGCCACCAGCGGGCGGGCCGGGCCGTCGCCCTCCTTGGACCGCTCCCACATCTGCAGGGCGACCCAGACCAGGGCCATCGCGGCGATCAGGTGCAGCGCCACGGTGTACGGGTTGAGGCCGGTCAGCACGGTGATGCCGCCGAGCACGGCGTTGCTCATCACCAGCCAGAACTGGGCCCAGCCGAGCTTGCTGAGGCCGTGCCGCCAGGGCCGGTGGCAGCGGGCGGCCAGGATGGCCCAGCCGACCGCGGCGCTCAGGACGTAGGTGAGCATCCGGTTGGCGAACTCGATGACGCCGTGCAGGCCCATCTCGGGTGTGGGCGTCAGGCTCTCGTCGGTGCAGCGCGGCCAGGTGGTACAGCCGAGGCCGGAGGCGGTGAGGCGGACGGCGCCGCCGGTCACGACGATCACCACGCTCATCACCAGCGCGACGAGCGCGGCACGCCGGACCATGGCGGCGGAGGGCTTCCAGCGCTCGGCGAGCAGGGAGAAGGGGGTGGTCTTCAGCACGGCGTCCATGCTATGCGCCCTTACAGGCGATCTTCGGGCGGGGCAGGGGCCGACGGGGGAGTGGCGTCGCGCGGTGACGTGGTGAGCGGCAGGTTGATCTTCCCGCCTTGCCGCTACGGCAAACCCGCAGTCCGAACGGGAGGAGCAAAACGGACTGTTCGGGCAACCTGGTCATTGGTCTTGACCAATCACTCGTTTGGCCGAAAGAGTGCGGTTTGGTCCATACCTTTTTCGGGACCCCTCCCACACCCCCGCACGTAAGCGGAGATCCTGCACATGCGCATACCCGTACCCGCCGCTGCGCTCGCGCTCGGTGGATCCCTTGTCCTGGCCGGCCTCATCGCCCCGGCTGCCGCCCACGCCGCCGAGCCCGGCCAGCAGTGCCGGAACCTCGGAGTCGCCAACCTCTACGGGGAGTTCGTCGAGGGCGACGACACCCACACGCCGGACGCCGAGGGTGCGGTGGCGGTCGGCGGAAACGCCGACTTCACCGGCGGCTTCTCGGTCGGCCAGGAACTGACCGCGGACCAGGTGAAGGCGCTCCCCGGCGGCAACGCCCTGGTCGTCGCCGGTCGAGTGACCGGGCACAACACCCAGGTGATGAAGGGCAACGGCATCTACGGCTCCAAGGCCGAGGGCGCCGTCATCGACGCACACCAGGGCAAGATCAGCCAGGGTGCCTCGCCGATCGACTTCAAGGCCGAGTTCACCAAGCTGCGCGCCGCCTCCGTCCAGCTGGCCGCCGTGCCGCAGACCGCCGCCGCCAAGGTCGAGGCCCAGGGCCCGAAGCTCTACCTGACCAGCGGCGACGCCGCGTACAACAGCTTCACCGTCAGCGCGGCCACCCTCCAGGGCGCCACCGACATCTACCTGAAGGTGCCGGCGGGTTCGGTCACCGTGGTCAACGTGACCGGCGACTCGTACGACATGTCCGCCGCGAAGACCACCGGCTTCAACCTCTGGGACGAGGGCAAGAAGACCTACCTCCTGGACGACAAGCTGCAGAGCGCGCACGGCGGCGCGGTCCGCGCCAAGCTGCTCTGGAACTTCCCGACCGCGACCAAGGTGATCAAGAACGGCGCGGCCGCCTGGGCCGGCACCGTGCTGGCGCCGAACGCCGCGTTCTCCCTGAACACCCCGGGCGTCGGGGGCGCCAAGCCCACCGGTGGCGGCCCCGTCAACGGCTCGGTGATCGTCGCCTCGCTGACCGGCACCGCAGGCGCCGAGACGCACCACTTCCCGTTCACCGGCTGCCTGCCGGTGGTGACGCCGCCCACCACGCCGCCGACCACCCCGCCGCCGGTGGTGCCGACCGGTACGCCGTCCGCCACCACCACGCCGAGCACGCCGGGCTCCACCGGCACGCCGAGCGCTTCGGGCACGCCGTCGGCCACCCCGGGCACGCCGGGCGCCTCGGTGACCCCGGGCACCTCCGCGAGCCCGTCGGCGTCCGTCCCGGGCAGTGCCAGGCCGAGCGCGAGCGGTTCGGCCGGCCCGTCGGCCTCCGCCTCGGGTTCGGCAGCGGTGCCGGCCGCCTCGGCCTCCGCGAGCCCGTCGGCCGAGGCCAGCACCGGGGGCGGTCTCGCCCACACCGGTTCCGGCCCGGTCGTGCCGCTGGCGATCGGCGGCGCGGTCGTCATCGCCGCCGGTGGCGCGCTGGTGCTGGTCGCCCGTCGACGCAAGGCTGCCAACCAGGGCTGACCCTTTCGGTTCCGACCGATGCGGCACCCCCGGCGATCGATTCGGATCGCCGGGGGTCGCTGTTTTTCAGCCACTCTGACGGAGTTCATTCGAGTTTCGCCGAACCGCCGTCCTGCGAGGTCGCGGGTGTGATGGGCTGGTTCTTGCACATCCGAGGCCGGACGGACAGGCGAAATCCGGTCGTGCGGTGGGGTGTAGAGGGACACGGGGGTGCCGGTAGAGTCCCCCGGACAGCCGTAGCGGGCCACCGCTGATCCACTCGATTCGCCTGCTGCAGAAGACCGTCCGGAGGGGACAACGAAATGGCGCGACAGCGGCGGCAGATAGGCATCAGTAGCGCGGCACTCGCGGGGGCGGCGGTCACCGCAGTCCTGCTGCCCGTGGCCCTGGCCACCGGCGCCTCGGCGCACACGCCGGCCTGGAAGGTCACCTGCGACAAGATCGTGATCGACCTGGTCAACTACAGCGACAAGGCCGGCGTGAAGAACGCCGTCAGCCTCACCGTCGACGGTGAGAAGGTGCTGGACCAGAAGGAGTTCGGCAAGGAGTTCCACCAGACGTTCCCGGTGAAGGCGCACAACGCGCCGATCAGCGCCACCTTCGTGGTGACCACCACCGAGGACCCGAAGAACAACGACTGGAACAAGACGGAGACGAAGACGATCGAGGTCTGCGCGACCCCGACTCCTACGCCGACGCCGACTCCCACGCCCACCCCGACTCCCACCCCGACGCCGACGCCGACTCCTACGCCGACGCCGACTCCCACCCCGACTCCCACGCCTACGCCGACTCCCACGCCGACTCCCAGCCGGACGGCGACCCCCACCCCCACCCCGCCCCCCCCCCCCCCAACCCACCCCCCCCCCCCCCCCCCCCCCCGCCCCCTCCCCCCCGCCCCCACCCACCCCG
>NZ_JBHXKE010000404.1:0-4972 GCF_042722765.1 Kitasatospora sp. NPDC058406 | reverse complement strand
CCCCGGACGGCATCGGCCGTCCGGGGCCCGTGGGGTGACCCGGCACAGCGGCCCCGGCCGTGACCCCGGACGTGACCGGCTGCGACCCCGGACGCACGGAGCCCCGGCCCCGCCGCCCCCGGGCCCGTATGGAGCCCGTCAACAATCGAACGTACGCCGTATGGAGGGCGTCAAGAACGCCGTTGACGCACCGTGAGGGCGGTTGGCTGGCGTAGCCGGCCCGCCGCCGGTGCCGCGCCCCGCCCCTTCTACGCAGGCCGCGGCCACCTCCGAACCACTGTGGTGGAGCCCATGTCCGATCTCATCTACGTCGGTGTCACGGTCGCCGTGTTCGCCGTCATCGCCCTGATCGCGCGGGGGGTGGAGAAGCTGTGAGCGCCGAGAACGTCGCAGGTCTCATCGTGGCCGTCGCCCTCGTCGGCTACCTCGTCGTGGCGCTGATCTACCCGGAGAAGTTCTGACATGAGCTCCACTCTCGCGGGCTGGCTGCAGGTCCTCGCCCTGGTGGGCGCACTGGCCCTGTGCTACCGGCCCCTGGGCGACTACATCGCCCGGATCCTCACCACCTCCCGGCACCTCAGAGCCGAGCGCGGCCTGTACAAGGTGATCGGCGTGGACCCGGACGCCGACCAGCGCTGGTCGGTGTACCTGCGCTCGGTGCTGGCCTTCTCGGCCGTCTCGGTCCTCTTCCTCTACGGCCTGATCCGCCTCCAGGGCCACCTCCTGCTGAACCTCGGCGTCGAGCAGATGCCGGGCCACCAGGCGTGGAACACCGCGATCTCGTTCGTCGCCAACACCAACTGGCAGTCCTACAGCGGCGAGGCCGCGATGGGGCACGTGGCCCAGATGGCGGGTCTGGCGGTGCAGAACTTCGTCTCCGCGGCCGTCGGCATCGCCGTCGTCGCCACCCTGATCCGGGGCTTCACCCGCAACCGGACGGACCGGGTCGGCAACTTCTGGGTCGACCTGACCCGGATCAGCCTGCGCCTGCTGCTGCCGGTCGCGGTCGTCTTCGCCCTGGTGCTGGCGGCGACCGGGGTGGTGCAGAACTTCCACGGCTTCCACGAGATGGCCGCGCTGGTCGGCGATCCGCAGTCGGTCCCGGGCGGGCCGGTGGCCTCGCAGGAGGTCATCAAGCTGCTGGGCACCAACGGCGGCGGCTTCTTCAACGCCAACTCGGCGCACCCGTTCGAGAACCCGACGGGTCTGAGCAACTTCCTGGAGATCTTCCTGATCCTCCTGATCCCGTTCGCGTTGCCGCGGGCCTTCGGCCGGATGGTCGGGGACCACCGGCAGGGCTACGCGATCGTCGCGGTGATGGGTCTGTTCTGGGCGGCGTCGGTGGCGCTGATCACCTTCTCCGAGTCGCAGCACGCCGGTTCGGCGATGCAGGCGGCCGGCGGGGCTCTGGAGGGCAAGGAGCAGCGGTTCGGTATCGCGGCGTCCGGTCTGTTCGCGGCGTCGACGACGCTGACCTCGACCGGTGCGGTGAACTCGTTCCACGACTCGTACTCGGCGTTCGGCGGCGGGTTGACGATGTTCAACATGATGCTGGGCGAGATCGCGCCCGGCGGTGTGGGCTCGGGCCTGTACGGGATGCTGGTGCTGGCGATCGTCGCGGTGTTCGTGGCCGGTCTCATGGTCGGGCGCACCCCGGAGTACCTGGGCAAGAAGCTCGGCGGGCGGGAGATGAAGTTCGCCTCCCTGTACATCCTGACCACGCCGACGCTCGTGCTGGTCGGTACGGGTGTGGCGATGGCGCTGCCGGGTCAGCGGGCCGGGATGCTCAACTCGGGTGCCCACGGCTTCTCCGAGGTGCTGTACGCGTTCACCTCGGGCGCGAACAACAACGGCTCGGCGTTCGCCGGCATCACGGTCAACACCGACTGGTACGACACCGCGATCGGCCTGGCCATGGTGTTCGGCCGGTTCCTGCCGATGGTCTTCGTCCTGGCCCTGGCCGGCGCGCTCGCACAGCAGCAGCCGGTCCCCGCCACCCCGGGCACCCTGCCCACCCACAAGCCGCTGTTCGTGGGCCTGCTGTCGGGCGTCGTCCTGATCGTCGTCGGCCTCACCTACTTCCCGGCCCTGGCTCTCGGGCCGATCGCGGAAGGTCTCTCCTGATGTCCTCCACCCTGACCGAGAAGCCGGCCCCCCGGCCGGAGGCGCCCGCCGAGGCGCCGCACAGAGCGGCCGGCGGCCTGCTCGACCCGAAGGTGCTCCTCGCCGCCCTGCCGGACGCGGTGAAGAAGCTCGACCCGCGCGTGATGGTCAAGAACCCCGTCATGTTCGTGGTCGAGGTCGGCTCCGTCGTCACCACGGTCTGCGCGATAGCCGACCCGTCGGTGTTCGCCTGGTCGATCACCGTCTGGCTCTGGCTGACCACGGTCTTCGCCAACCTGGCCGAGGCCGTCGCCGAGGGCCGTGGCAAGGCGCAGGCGGACACCCTGCGCCGGACCAGGACCGACACCGTGGCCCGGCGGCTCACCGGCTGGCCCGCGGGCCGGGGCGAGGAGGAGGTCCCCGGTGCGTCGCTGCGCCTGGGCGACCACGTCGTGGTCGAGGCCGGCCAGATCATCCCCGGTGACGGGGACGTCGTCGAGGGCGTCGCGAGCGTCGACGAGTCGGCGATCACGGGCGAGTCCGCGCCGGTGATCCGCGAGTCGGGCGGAGACCGCTCCGCCGTGACCGGCGGCACCAGGGTGCTCTCCGACCGGATCGTGGTGAAGATCTCCTCCGAACCCGGAAAGACCTTCATCGACCGGATGATCGCCCTGGTCGAGGGCGCCGCCCGGCAGAAGACGCCGAACGAGATCGCGCTCAACATCCTGCTGGCCTCGCTGACCATCGTGTTCCTGGTCGCGGTCGTCACCCTGCAGCCGATGGCCACCTACGCGGGCGCCCCGCAGTCGATGATCGTGCTGGTCGCCCTGATCGTGGCGCTCATCCCGACCACCATCGGCGCGCTGCTCTCCGCGATCGGCATCGCCGGCATGGACCGGCTGGTCCAGCGCAACGTGCTGGCGATGTCCGGCCGCGCGGTCGAGGCCGCCGGCGACGTCAACACCCTGCTGCTCGACAAGACCGGCACCATCACCCTCGGCAACCGCCAGGCCGCCGAGTTCCTCCCGGCCGCCGGCGTCACGGTCGAGGAGCTGGCCGACGCGGCGCAGCTCTCCTCGCTGGCCGACGAGACCCCCGAGGGCCGCTCGATCGTCGTCCTCGCCAAGACGCGGTACGGCCTGCGCGCCCGCGCCCAGGGCGAGTTGGCGCACGCCACCTGGGTGCCGTTCACCGCCCAGACCCGGATGTCCGGCGTCGACCTCGACGAGCCCGACGGTCCGCACCGGGTCCGCAAGGGTGCGGCGGGATCGGTCACCACCTGGGTCACCGAGAACGGCGGCACCGTCGGCCGGGACGTCGCCGAGCTGGTCGACCGCATCTCGGCCGCCGGCGGGACCCCGCTGCTGGTCGCCTCCAAGGCCGGCCCCGCGGCCCCGAAGGCCCTCGGCGTGATCCACCTCAAGGACGTGGTCAAGGAGGGCATGCGGGAGCGCTTCGACGAGCTGCGCCGGATGGGCATCAGGACGGTCATGATCACGGGCGACAACCCGCTGACCGCCCGGGCGATCGCGGAGGAGGCGGGCGTGGACGACTTCCTCGCCGAGGCCACCCCCGAGGACAAGATGGCGCTGATCAAGAAGGAGCAGGCCGGCGGCAAGCTGGTCGCGATGACCGGCGACGGCACCAACGACGCCCCGGCCCTCGCCCAGGCCGACGTCGGTGTCGCGATGAACACCGGGACCATGGCGGCCAAGGAGGCCGGCAACATGGTCGACCTCGACTCCAACCCCACCAAGCTGATCGAGATCGTCGAGATCGGCAAGCAGCTCCTGATCACCCGCGGCGCGCTCACGACCTTCTCGATCGCCAACGACGTCGCGAAGTACTTCGCGATCATCCCGGCCATGTTCGCGTCGGTGTACCCGGGCCTCGACAAGCTCAACATCATGGGCCTGCACAGCCCGCAGTCCGCGATCACCTCGGCGATCGTCTTCAACGCCCTGGTCATCGTCGGCCTCATCCCGCTCGCCCTGCGCGGGGTGAAGTACCGCCCCTCCGACGCCAGTTCGCTCCTGCGTCGCAACATCGGGGTCTACGGCCTCGGCGGGCTCGTCGTCCCCTTCGCCGGGATCAAACTGATCGACCTGGTCGTCCAGTTCGTCCCCGGCCTGAGCTGAGAGAGGAGAACCCCCGTGTCCAAGCCCCTGCCCACCACCGTGCGCACGCACCTCACCGCCCTGCGGATGCTGCTGGTGATGACGGTGATCCTCGGTATCGCCTACCCGCTGCTGGTCACCGGCATCGCCCAGGCCGCCTTCCCCGACAAGGCCGACGGCTCGATCGTCAGGGTCGACGGCAAGGAGGTCGGCTCCGGCCTGCTGGCGCAGAGCTACGACCTGCCCAAGCAGAACCCGGACGACCCGGACGAGGTCGCGCTGCCGGACCCGAGGTGGTTCCAGCCCCGGCCCTCCGCCGGCGGCCACGACCCGAAGAGCTCCGGCGCCTCCAACCTGGGCCCCACCAGCGAGGACCTCACCGCGACGGTCGAGGAGCGCCGCAGGGCCGTCGCCGCGTTCGACGGCGTCGACCCGGCGAGCGTCCCGGTGGACGCCGTCACCGCCTCCGGATCCGGCCTCGACCCGCACATCTCGGTCGCCTACGCCGAGCAGCAGGTCGACCGGGTCGCCAAGGCCCGTGGCAACGTCTCGCCCGAGCAGCTGAAGAAGCTGGTCGAGAAGTACACCGAGGGCCGCTCGCTGGGCTTCCTCGGGCAGTCGGGCGTGAACGTGGTCCGACTCAACGCCGCGCTGGCGCAGCAGAAGTGAGCGCGGAGGGCGTGCGGACGCAACGCGCGCCGGCCGACCGGCCGGACCTGTGAGACTGGCCGACCCGGGCCGGGGCACTGCCC
>NZ_JBHXKE010000403.1:2674-5010 GCF_042722765.1 Kitasatospora sp. NPDC058406 | reverse complement strand
CCGGTGCACCGGGCCCGTGTCGTTCACCGGGCCGCCGCGTCCATCGTGTTCGCCGTGCCCATCGTGCCCGCCGTGTCCGCCGTGTCCGCCGAGGGGCGGGCGGCCGTCAGACGTCGCCGCCCGGCTCGGCGAGGTGGGCGTCCATGGTGGCGTTCAGGTCCGCCACGAAGGACTCGAACCGGTCCAGGAGGTCCGGCGGGTACCGGTCCATGGCGGCGCCCATCCGGTGGGCGAGCGGGCCGAAGAACTCGTCGGCCCGGTCCTGGATGTGGTCGCCGCCGCGCAGGGTCACGACGCGCCGATCGGTGTGTTCCCGGGTGCGGGTGATGTGGCCGGCCGCTTCGAGGCGGTTCAGCAGCGCGGTCGTGGCGCCCGTGGACAGCGAGATGCGCTCGCTCAGGCGGGCCGGCGAGAGCGGGACGCCCCGCTCCTCGGCCGCGGCGATCTCCAGGACCGCGGTCGCGTCGGTGGAGTGCAGGCCCAGCCAGGCGGCGAAGCGCCGGCTCAGCTCCGCGTAGTGGCCGCCGTAGATCCGCAGCCCCTCCATCAGTCGCTCGTGCTGCGCCGTCTTCTCCTCGCGTGCCGGTTCCGCCATCGGCCAGCCACCCTTCCTCTCCCGTCGCACGGTCCGCGTCGGCGGTCGCTTTGACAACCTACCGCCCTCACTTTACCTTCATCATGGAATTACTTCACCATGGAGGTATCGCGATGCTCGACCCGTCCCCCACCACCCGCGAGGGAACCGGGCCCTACCGGTGGCGGTGGCTGATCCTCGTGGTCATGCTCGTCGCGGAGATCATGGATCTCCTGGACGCCTCGATCGTCAACGTCGCGGGGCCCGCCCTGGAGGAGTCCCTCGGCGCGACCCCCGTCGGCCTGCAGTGGGTGATCGGCGGCTACGCCCTGACCCTGGGGGCCGGGCTGGTCCTCGGCGGCCGGCTCGGCGACCGCTACGGACGCCGCCGGATGTTCCTGCTCGGCCTGGCCGCCTTCACCGCCACCTCGCTGCTCTGCGCACTCGCGCCGAACATCGGCTCACTGATCGCCTTCCGCCTGCTCCAGGGCACCGCCGGAGCGCTGCTCCTCCCCCAGGGCCTGGGCCTGCTGCGGGAGAACTTCTCCGGCGCGGAGCTCACCAAGGTCTTCGGGATCTTCGGCCCCGTCCTCGGCCTGGGCGGCATCATCGGCCCCGTCCTGGGCGGCGGGCTCATCGAGAGCGACCTCTTCGGACTGGGCTGGCGGTCGGTCTTCCTCGTCAACCTGCCGATCGGCATCGCCGCCCTGGTCGTCGCGGCCCGGTTCATCCCCACGAAGCCCGGCGACCGGACCCTCCGGGTCGACCTGGTCGGCGCCGGGCTGATCGTCGCGTCCTGCGCCCTGCTGGTCCTGCCGCTCAACCAGGGGCAGGAGGACGGCTGGCCGCTCTGGACCTGGCTGTCGATGGCCGGGTCCGCCCTGGGCTTCGCGCTGTTCGCCCTCCACCAGCGCCGGACGGCCGCCGCCGGCCGCGAGCCGCTGGTGACCCCCGGCCTCCTGCGCAAGCCCGCCTTCACCGTCGGGCTCGGCGGCATCGCCCTGTTCTTCGCCGGGCTCGTCGGCACCCAGCTCGTCCTGACCCTCTACCTCCAGATCGGCCGGCACTTCACCGCCGGGGAGGCCGGTGTCGGCAACCTGCCGCTCGCCCTCGGCACCGCGATCGGCGGCGCGGTCAGCGGAGCGTTCCTCGCCGACAGGATCGGGCGCAAGGTGCTCCAGATCGGCCCGCTCGTCCAGTTCCTCGGCGCGGTCCTGCTCTGGTTCGAGCTCGACGGCCGGGGCACCGACTCCTTCTCCGTCCTGGACATCGCCCCGGGCGTGGTCGTGGCCGGCATCGGATCGGGCATGGTGATCGCCGCCCTGTTCAGCTTCCTCCTCGCCGCCGTCGACGACCACGAGATCGGCTCCGCCTCCGGTGTCCTCTCCGCGGTGCAGTCCGTGGGAGGCTCCGTCGGCGTCGCGGTCTTCGGCTCGGTCTTCTTCGACCGCGCCGGGGAGGGTGACTTCACCGGCGGCTTCCGGAACGCCCTCGTCGTCCAGATGTGCCTGCTGGCCGCGTTCCTCGCCATCACCTTCCTGCTGCCCGCGAAGGGCCGCCCCGAGGACGAGCAGCACGCCGCCCCCGCCGCCCCCGCTCCCGTCGCCGCCGACGTCTGACGGGAGGTCCGGCCCGCCCGGTCCCCCCGGTCCTGGGGGCCCGGCGGGATCGCGGGGGGCCAAGGGCCCCCCGACCGCCCCCGCGACCCTACCCGCCAGTGGCCCGAGGAAGGCCGAGCCGGCTGCCCGCGCCCCCCTGGCGG
>NZ_JBHXKE010000403.1:0-2664 GCF_042722765.1 Kitasatospora sp. NPDC058406 | reverse complement strand
GGGCGCCGTCGGCGATCGCGGTCGCCGTCGGCGCCCAGGACCGCGCCGGCGACCGTCCCGGCGAGAGCGCAGAGGAAGGCCAGGCGGGAGGCCCGGGACCAGGTGGCGATCGCCCCGTCGGCCCAGCGCAGGTAGGGCGTCAGCGCGACGACGCCCACCGCCGAGCCGAGGACCAGCACGGCGAGCAGGGTCCGCCCGGGCGGCTGCGGCCCGCGCCACAGCGCGGCCAGCATCGGGAGGAGGAGCAGCGCCAGCACGGCGGCCAACGCCACCCCGGGGACGGCCCACAGGAAACGTCCGCCGCAGAGCCAGGCCGCGAGCCAGAGCCAGCACAGGCAGACGACCTGACGGATCGCCAGCCCGAGCGCCGGGTGGGCGCGACGGCCGCGCGCGGTACCGCTCAGCAGCCGGGCGGCGAGGGCCGCGAGGGCCGCCGCGCATCCGGCGGTCACCGCGACCGGGATGCCCAGACCCCAGGAGCGCGGTCCTTCGACGTGGACGACGGGCGGGCGGACCGGGTACGCCAGGAACTCCCACCTGTTGTCCTGGTCGCCCCGGATCAGCGTCTGCCCGGGGTAGTTGGCGAGCACCGCCCAGCCACCGTGCACGGTGACGACCACGATCTGGGCGGGATGGTCGGCCCTGGCCGTCGGCCGCACCGGCGGCTGTGCGCCGGTCGGGTCGACGTCGACGCTCTGTTCCGGCATCGGCGGGTCCGCGGTGGGCGGAACCGGCACCGGCACCTCCGGCATCAGCGACTCCGACGACTCCGACGGGAGCGGCCCCCACGGCGTCGCGGCCGCGGGCAGCCCGGGCAGGGCCTGAACCAGGACGGACGGCCGCGGAGGTGGGAGACTCCTCCGCACCGACGGGCCGGGGTCGTTGGCGAGCCCCCAGTGGCGACCCCCGTCGGTGCTGACCTCGATCGGCGAGGTGGAGTCGAGCAGCCGGAAGCAGTGCAGGGGGTCGCCGGGCAGGCAGGAGCCGGTGTCCGGGCGCCGGGCCCGATCGCCGGGCCGGGCGGGGGGCTCCCCCTTCAGCAGGGTCCAGGTGGAGCCGCCGTCGCCGGTCGTCCAGAGGTCGCTCCCGACCTCCAGCACCGGCCGGCCCCGGTCGTCCCAGAGGAACGGGGTCCGGTCCTGCGTCGGCGAGGTGGCCACCATCGCGGCCACGGCCAGCGGCACACCCACCACCGCCGACCACGGCCGGCGGCGCCGGGGCGCACGCGCCCGGGTCCACAGCCACCAGCTCAGCCCGAGCAGCGGCAGCGCGGCCAGGTCGGCCGGGTCCCCCTCGATCCGGCTCGGCAGCCCGCTCCACGACCAGATGCCGGAGGCGATCTCACCGCCCGGTGGCCCGGACTTGGCGAAGCCGAAGCTCACCGCCGTGACCAGCAGGCCGATCACCGCGGGCCGGTCGCCGCACAGGCGCAGCGGTGCGCGCACCGGCAGCAGGGCCGCGAGCAGGGTCGCGAGCGGGGTCAGCACCAGGGTCACGAGCAGGGCCGTGACCGGGGGCGCGGCGAGCATCCAGGCGAGGTCGCTGGCCTTGCCGGTGAGCAGGGTGTCCGGCCAGATCCGTTTGCCCACATGGTCGTTGACGATCAGCACCAGAACGGCGCCCAGTGTCCCCGGATGCCCCGCCCAGCGCGCGACGGCGCGCACGGCGTCCCGCTCCCCCGATGTCCCCATGCGCCCGAGTGTTCCGCGCCCGGGACACGCACGCCACGCCGACATCGCGATCCGGACGCGGCCGAACGTTCCGGAGTCTGGGTTCCGGAGCCCGGGCCGGGGGGTGGGACGCGGTGACGTCGGCAGGCCACGTGCGCACCGTTCCCGGCCGGTTTTGGCGGGTCGCCGGGGCGGTCGCCGGGGCTACCGTGGCGGGATGCGGGCGCGACCGGGAAGGACGGCCTGCGCCGCACAGCCGTTGGGAGGACGGATGTCTTCGCCTCGCGGGGCGGGCCGGCCAGGCCGTACCGCCCGTCTCCTGCTCAGCACCCTGGTCGCGGCCGCCACGGCCGTGATCGCCCTGCCCGCGACCTCGGCGCACGCCGCCGGCCGGGTCGTCTACCTCACCTTCGACGACGGACCGGGTCCGTACACACCGCAGGTCCTCTCCGTCCTGGCCCAGTACGGAGCGCGCGCGACCTTCTTCGAGATCGGCCAGAACGTCGCCCGCTACCCGGAGTTGACGCGGCGGGTGGCGTCACAGGGGCACAGCGTCCAGAACCACAGCTGGTCGCACCCCGATCTCAGGTCGCTCTCCAAGTCCGCGTTCCGGGACCAGGTGACCGCCACCGACGCCCGGATCCGCGCGCAGACCGGCTCGACGCCGGGCTGCCTGCGCCCGCCCTACGGCGGGGTGAACGCGACCGTCCGGTCCAGGGCGGCCGGGCTGGGCAAGACGGTGAGCCTGTGGAGCGTCGACCCGCAGGACTGGGCACTGCCGGGCCGGGCGGCGATCGAGCGGCGGGTGCTCGCCGGGGTCGGCCCGGGATCGGTCGTGCTGCTGCACGACGGTGGCGGCAACCGCGCCCAGACCGTCGCGGCGCTGCCCGGCATCCTGCGCACCCTGAAGGCACGGGGTTACAGCTTCGGCCTCCTGAACTGCCGCTGAGCCCCCGCCGGACGGCGGCCGGGCCGCCGGTGGTCCGGGCACGAC
>NZ_JBHXKE010000402.1:0-5051 GCF_042722765.1 Kitasatospora sp. NPDC058406 | reverse complement strand
CGGGAGGACGGTGTCCCGTCCTCCCGCGCCGCCGTTCGTTCCCGGAGCCGGGTTCAGCGCGTGGCGCGCAGCTCCGGGAGCTGGATCAGCTCGGTCTCGTCGTGGGGGGTCAGGTCGACCACCTCCGGCCCGGCCGTCTCCCCGGGGTCCGCCCCGGCGCCGACCTGCGGCAGCACCTGGGTCTCCGCCTCGGACCGCTCCCGTCCGGCCGTCGCCCGCGCCTGGGCCTGGGCCTGGGCCTGGGCCTGTGCCTGGGCCTGCTCCTGGGCCTGCTCCTGGGCCGCCCGGGCTTCCTGGGCCTGCTGCCGGGCCTGGGCCTCGACCGCCTCGTCCCCCACCACGTCCGCCAGGTCGGTCCGCTCGCCGAGCTCCGCGACACTGCCGACGGCCTGCGCCGGAGCGGCCGGCCGGGCCGGCGCACCGGAGCCGCGGCCGAAGAAGCTGAACCCCTGGCCGCGCACCGCCGAGGACTGCACCGGTCGGGGGCGCTGCCGCTCGGCCGGCACGGCGGGCGGGGCGGCGGGCGCCCCGCCGAGCTGCCCGACGGTCGCCGTCAGCACCGGCCGGACCGGCGCCGCGGGAGCCACCCGCGCCGCCGGAGCCGCGGGCGCCGCCGGGACGGCCGCCGCGGAGGGCCCCGCCTCCCCGGGAGCGGGCACCGCGGGCACCACCGGAGCCGGAACCGTCGGCGTCACCCGTGCGGGGGCCGCGGCGGGCACCGGCACCGCGGGCGCCTTCGCGGGCGTCGTCCGGGGCCGCAAGGTGACCTCCGCACCCGCCGCGCGCTCGGCCTCCCGCTGCGCCTCCCGTTCCCGCTGCGCCTGCAGCTGCGCCGCGCGCCGCTCCAGCTGCCGCAGCACGGCCCCGGCACGGACGAACGCGGCCGGACTGGCGGGGTACCTGGGCCGGCTCGCGGCGAGCGCCCGCTGGGCCGCCTCGGCCTCCTTGAGCGCCTGCTCGGCGACCGACACGGCGCGTTCCTTGAGCAGCCGGGCGATCTCCGTCTCGGCCTTCGCGAGCCGGGACTTCTCGGCGGTCAGCCGGCGGCCGAACCGGGTCGCCCGCTCCTCGGCCACCTCGGCGGCGTACTCGGCCTCGGCGAGCTGCTCCTCGAACCGCTCCTCGGCCCGCAGGCGCTGCGCGACGGAGAGTTCGGCAGCCGCCCGGGCGGCCCGGTCGCGCTGCCGCAGCAGCACCGCGATCCCGAGCGTCGCGAGCACCGCCGCGACACCCACCGAACGGACCAGGACGGTGTCCTGACTGACAAGCAGCGCGGCCAGCGCGGCGACGATGAGCACGCCGGCGGCGGTGGGGGGAAAGACCCGGCCGAGGACGGAGGAATGACGGTGGCGTCCGCGAGACATGCCAAGAAACTAGCGTGCGAATTGGGGCCGTGTCAGCCCAGGGTCCGCTTTGGCCCTTGACACCGCGCCGGCTTTACCGGACGCACCCGGGGGATCACCAGGGACCGGCGGGGAACGCCCGGTCAGCGGTGGGTGGCCGCAGGCCCGCGCCCGCCCGGGTCGTCGTGGTTCTCCGGCAGCTTGCAGACGTGCTGCAACCAGAGCGCCGCCGCGATCACCGCCACGCCGGCCAGCACCGCGAAGCCGGCGGTGATCGCCTGGTCCTTCCGGGCCGGCACGTCCAGCTCGCCGAGCAGGTGGATCCCGGCTCCCGCGTAGATGCCGGTGACCACCGCCGAGACCAGCGCGCTCGCCTGGCCCAGCACCACCGCGCGGGCCGCGCCCAGCGGGTCGACCCGCTTCGCCCCGGGCTGCCGGTCGCGGGCCGCCTTCAGCCGCGAACGCAGCGACAGCGCGGTGGCGAGCAGGATCACCGCCACCGCGGCCAGCACCACCGGTGCCGCACCGGGCACGGCGGGCAGCGTGTCCAGGGAGGACCAGAGCTTGGCACCGGCCCAGGACAGCGCCGTGGTCGCGGCGGTGATGCCGACCAACAGGCGGAGGCGAAGCAGCTTCACGCGGACAGGGTCCTTTCCCGGGGCAGCGGTGACGGGAGGCCGCCCCCGGGCACGGGCACGGCGGCGCCAGGCCACCGTACCGGGCTCGGCCCGAAGGACACCCCCCGTACCAGGACGCCCACCTGTTCGGCGCCCACCTGTTCGTACGGCCGGGACCCCCGCCCGAGTTCCCCGGCCGGCGACGGCGACGCCGCAGGACCCGGGGCGGGCGGGGCGGACACTACTCCGGCAGGGTCAGCCCGATGTCCTCGCGCCGCCGGACGCCCTGGGCGTCCGGGCCGCCGAGCGCCGCCAGCAGGTCGGCCACCGGCCCGTGGCCGGGCACCTCGGCCTCCGGCTGGGCGTCCAGCCACGGGGCGAGCACGAAGGCCCGCTCGTGCGAGCGCGGGTGCGGCAGCAGCAGCTGCGGGTCCTCGCTGGTGACGCCCTCGTAGGCGAGGATGTCGACGTCCAGGGTGCGCGGACCCCAGTGGACGGTGCGGACCCGGCCGAAGGCGTCCTCGATCGCGTTGCCGCGCTCCAGCAGGTCCCGCGGGGGCAGCGAGGTGCGGAGCACCACCACCGCGTTGTAGTAGGCGGGCTGGTCCTCGGGGCCGCCGACGGCCGCCGTCTCGTACACGGCGGAGACGGCCTTGATCCGGAGCCCGGGGGTGTCCGCGAGGGCGTCCACGGCCCCCTGGAGGGTGTCCAGGCGGTTGCCGAGGTTGGAGCCGAGGGCGATCACGGCGCAGCGCTGGCCGTGCAGGGTGGTGTCGACCGAGTCCACCCGGCTCTCCAGGTCGAACGCGCTCGGCGCGGCGGTCGGGTCGATCGTGCTCATGCGCCCGCCCCGTTCCGCCCGGTCCGGACGGTCACCCGTGCGGGCCTTTCGGTGAGTCGCTCGCTTCGGTCGCTCATCGGGACTTCCTCTACAGCTGGAACGGGCTCGGCGGCTGCCGCGGGGCGCGCGGTGGTGGTCACGCGCGGGCCCGGTGGATGGTCACGGTCACGTCGTCGAACGGCACGGTGATCGGGGCGTCCGGCTTGTGCACGGTCACCTCGACCTCCTCGACCGCCTCGTGCTTCAGGCACTGGTCGGCGATCCGCTGGGCCAGGGTCTCGATCAGGTCGACCGGCTCGCCGGCGATGATCGCGGTGACCTCCTCGGCCACGACGCCGTAGTGCGCCGTGCGGGTGAGGTCGTCGCCGGACGCGGCGGGGCGGGTGTCCAGGTACAGCACCAGGTCCACCACGAAGGTCTGGCCGTCGACGCGCTCGCGCTCGAAGACGCCGTGGTGACCCCGGGCGCGCAGGCCCCGCAGGGTGACGCGGTCCAGCAAACGAATCACTGCTCCCAGTCGGACTGGCCCCACCCCGGAAGGATGTGGGCAGGCAGGGCGGAGACGGGCGTCGCGCCCGACACTCCGATTTCGAATCTACCCGCGCGCGCCGACAACACCTGACCGTCCTACCCGGCACGAACCGTCGCCACGCGCGCCGGAATGGCGCTTGACGTGAACGTTCGGTGACCGTCCGGGAATTCCCGGACCACCGCCGGGCGACATTTCCCGCCCGTTCCCGGAATCAGTCCTCTTCGTCCTCGTCGGCGCTGGTCAGAACGGGTGAACCGTGATGGGACCAGACTTTCCACCCGGCCGGGGTGCGGCGGAAGAGATTCGTCGAGACGACCTTTCCGCCGACCAGCGGGCCGAGCTCCCCCTCCTCCTCCGCCTCCCCGCCGGAAAGGATGTTCTCGGTGCACGTGACAAGGGCCACATCGCCGTGCACCTCGGCCTCCTCGTCCGTGAGGATGAACTGGATGTACTCGGTGTTCGCCATGATCAACATGTACGAGCGGGTCACCTGGGCCCGTCCGCGCAGCACCGGCCAGCCCGGGTGGACGCAGACCACGCCGCCCTTGTCGTCGGCCTCGTCGGCCCCGAGCCAGGCCTCCTCGACCGCCTCCAGGTCCCCGTTCTCCAGCGCCTCGTAGAGCGCCCGGTTGGCCTCCAGGGCCGCCTCCCGGTCCGCCTCGGCGGCCTGTCGGCCCGCGGTCTCCCCGCTCAACCTGCCGTCACCTGCCATGACCCTCCCGTCCTCCCTGCCGGTCACCCCTGCCGGGCCGCGCGCTGCCAGGCCGCGACCACCCGGACGGCATCCGCCGTGCCGGACACGTCGTGCACCCGCACCGCCCAGGCCCCCGCCCTGGCCGACAGCACCGACACCGCAGCGGTCGCGTCGTCGCGCTCTCGGGCCGGGCGCAGTTCCCCGGTTTCCGGGTCGGCGAGCAGCGTACCCAGGAACCGCTTGCGCGATGCGGCGACCAGGACGGGCCGGCCGAGCGCGGTGAGCGCGTCGAGCCGGCCGAGCAGCTGCCAGTTGTGCTCGGCGGTCTTGGCGAAGCCGAGGCCCGGGTCGAGGATCAGCTGTTCCTCCTTGGCCCCGGCGGCCAGCAGCGCCTCCATCCGGCCGGCGAGCTCGGCGACCACGTCGGTGACGACGTCGTCGTAGACCGCCAGCCGGTCCATGGCCGCGGACTGCCCGCGCCAGTGCATCACCACGAAGGGTGCGCCGGTCTCGGCCACGACCCGGGCCATCGCCGGGTCGGCCAGCCCGCCGGAGACGTCGTTGATGATCACCGCGCCGGCCGCCACGGCCTGCTCGGCGACGGAGGCGCGCATGGTGTCGACGGAGACCGGCACCCCCGCGTCGGCCAGCTCCCGCACCACCGGCAGGACCCGGCTCAGCTCCTCCTCCTCGGGCACCCGCTGCGAGCCGGGGCGGGTGGACTCGCCGCCGACGTCGACCAGGTCCGCGCCGCGGGCGCGGAGCGCGAGCCCGTGGGCGACGGCCCGGGCCGGGTCGTGCCACAGGCCGCCGTCCGAGAAGGAGTCGGGGGTCACGTTGACCACGCCCATGACGGCGCAGCGGTCGAGCCGCGGCAGTCCGGCCGGCAGGGAGAAGGGCACCGAATTGCTCATAACCCCATTATCTGGCCGACGCCATCCGGTCACGCGGCAGCCCACCCCGGACGCCGGTCCGGCACCGGCCGGAGAAGCCGCCGGCCCCCGCCGAGGACACGCCTCGACGG
>NZ_JBHXKE010000401.1:0-5090 GCF_042722765.1 Kitasatospora sp. NPDC058406 | reverse complement strand
GTCCGGTGCGGAGGCCGCCGCCGCCCGGGCGGTGTCGGCGGGGCCGCCCGCCGGGGGTGCGGCGGCGCCGGCGCTGGTCTGCAGCGCCGTCAACGTCAGGACGGCGGCGGCCAGGACGGCACACGCCGCCCGGACAGGTCGTCTGAGCATGGGGGATCTCCTGCGGTCACGGTGTGGGGGTTGCCGCAAACCGTAGGAGCACCCGCCGATCGGCGGGAGATGCCGTTGGGGACCGACGGCCGGCGCTATACCCCGCCGCCGTCACCGGCGGGGTGCGAAGGCCGACTCCGTTGTACAGAAGACCTTTTCATGGACAGATTCGTCAACTCCGAAGCGCCGGAGCGCCGGAGCGCCTCGGCCGCCGGTCGGTCGCGAGGAGGGGCGGGCCGTCAGGGCGCGGTGAGGGCGAGGCGGATCCACCGCTCGGCCTCCGTGCCCGCGAGATCCACCGCGAAGGACTCGGGAGCGGCGGCGGCCTGCACGATCAGCCCTTTGAGCAGGCCGACCAGCGCCACCGCGTAGGCGTCCGGGTCCACGCCGGCCCGGACCTGCCCGTCGGCCGCGCCCTGGCGGACCACGCCGGCCACCCAGCCGCGCATCCGGGCGTCCAACCGTGCGACGGCGTCGGTGAGTTCGGACGATCCGGCGAGGGCCTCGGCGCCCAGGACGACGAACGCCCGCCCCAGGTCGGTCGGCCGTCGCACCCCGTCCAGGCAGGCCCGGGCGAACCGGCAGAGCTCCTCGACGGGGTCGGAGCCGCTGCGCTCGGGTGCCGCGGCCGCCATCGCCTCGGAGAGCGCCTCCTCCTGGAGCCGGGTCAGCAGTGCGGCCCTGGAGCCGAAGTAGTGGGTGGCGAGGCCGCGGCTGAAACCGGCCTCCTCGCCGACCCGGGCGAGGGTCACCCCGGCGCTGCCGTGTTCGGCGACCAGCCGGGCGGCGGCGGCGAGCAGTGCGGCCTCGGCCCGGGCGCGGCGCTCGGCCTGGGTCCGACGGGGCGGCTCGCCGGATCCGCCGGACGAGGGCCGGGAGGGGCGGGGCGGCCGGGCGGACGGGTCCGGGGCTTCGTGCGTAGGCATACCACCATGGTAGAGTGCAACTTGCTTGTCGAACAACAAGTAAGTGCGGAGCGGTGCGCCCACCGACCGCCGCCCCCTGTGGAAGGGAACCGGAATGACCGCCACGATGCTCGCCGGCCGGCTCGACGTCGCGAAGGGAGCCTTCGCCGTCCAGGAGGTGCCCGTGCCCTCGCCCGGCCCGGGCGAGGTCCTGATCAAGGTCGAGGCCGCCGGTGTCTGCCTGTCCGACGTCCACCTGATCCAGGGCATGCTCAAGCCGCTCTTCCTCCAGGGCGACACCGTCACCCTCGGTCACGAGGTCGCCGGTACCGTGCACACCCTCGGTGCGGGCGTCACCACCGCCGCGGTCGGCGACCGCGTGCTGCTCCAGGCCGGCGAGACCCGCGACGGCGTCGTCTACACCCGCGGCGTGGACTACGACGGCGGCTGGGCCGAGTTCGCGCTCGCCACCGCCACCACCCTGGTGCCCATCCCCGACGACCTGCCCTTCGAGCAGGCCTGCTTCGTCCCGGACGCGGTCTCCACCCCGTGGGCGGCCATCACGTCCACCGGTGCGGTCCGCCCGGCCGAGGCCGTCGGCGTCTGGGGCGTGGGCGGCCTCGGTGCCCACGGCGTCCAGCTGCTCCGCGCCGTCGGTGCCTACCCGATCGTGGCCGTCGACCCGCTGCCCGCGGCCCGCGAACGCGCACTGGCCTTCGGCGCGGACGCCGCCCTCGACCCCGCCGACCCCGCGTTCGCCGACCGCCTGCGTGCCGCCACCCGGGGCCGCCCGCTGGCCGCCGCGTTCGACTTCGCCGGCGTCGCGCCGGTGCGCGAGCAGGCGATGGCCTCGCTCGGGGAGCACGGCCGCCTGGTGTTGGTCGGTCTGACCGACAAGCCGCTGACCGTCACCAACGGCACCCTCGTCAGCTACCTGCGCCAGCAGATCCGCGGCCACTACGGCTCCGGACCGCAGGACGTCATCGACCTCGTCGACCTGGTGCGCGGCGGCCGGCTGGAGTTCTCCCGGTCCGTCAGCGGCACCTTCTCGCTGGCCGACGCCGCCCACGCGGTGGAGGCGCTGGAGCAGAAGAAGGGCGACCCGATCCGGCTGATCCTCAAGCCCTGACCTCCTGGCCCCGACCTCCTGCCCCGGCCCTGACCTCCAGCCCCGGGCCGGACCGGGCCGGCCGTGACCGGGGCCGGGCCGGTCCGCCCGCAGGGCTCGCACCGCCGGCGGCCTCCTCCGGCCCCGCCGCACGTTCGCGGGCCCTACCCGGGGAGGTTCGCCGAAGCGGTGTGCCGTCGGCCTGACCCGCGTAGGCTCTCGACCGATCCGCAGCGGACCGAAGGGGAGCGTGTCGCATGCTCGGCTGGTTCATCATCGTGTCGGCACCGGGCCCGCAGGCCGACGAGACCGTGGACGGCGCGGGCAGTCGCGTGGTCCTCGCCACATGGGAGACCGGGCTCTTCGGGGCGGACTGGATCATGGAGCTCGCCGCGAGCGGGAAGGCCGAGCAGCTGTCCTTCGACGGCTACCCCAACCGCTTCACCGTCCGCGCGGGCGAGGTACTGCCGCTGTTCGACGGCGACGCGATCCCCGGCGCCCGGCCCGACGTCCGGGTGTGGAGCCACGAGCTGCACCCCGACCTGATCGCCGCCTGCCCGGCCGACCGGACGCTGACCGTCGACGTCTGGGACCAGTCGTAGGCGCGCACGGCAGGCCACGCACGGCGGCCCGACCCGACCGGACCCGGCCCGGCCTGTCCCCGGGAGCACGGTCCCAAGCGGTGGCCCCTCCCGGAGCACGCTCCTGCCTCGGCTCTCCTTCCGGACGCGGACGAACCGCCCTGCTCCCGCATGGTCCTCTGGAAGGCGCCGGGAGCTCCCGGCGCCTTCCACCAGGGGAGTCGCTTCATGACCGAACACGCAACGCGCCGGACCGGGACGGGCCGTCGCCGAGCCGCGGTGGCCGCCGCACTGGCCGCGGCCGTGGTCGCCGGCCTGACGGCGGCCGGTGCGCCAGCCGCCCTCGCCTCCGAACCCGACCCGGCACCCGCCGCTGCCGGGCCCGACTCCGTCCGGCGGAGCCTCGACGCGCTGGTGCGCGACGACGGCCTGCCGGCCGCCCTGGCCGCTGTACGGGGCCGCGACGGCCGGACCCGCACCTACACCGCCGGCGTCGGGGACCTCGCGACCGGCGCCGCCGTGCCCGTCGGCGGGCAGGTCCGGATCGGCAGCAACACCAAGGCGTTCACCGCCGTCGCCGTGCTGCAGCTGGTCGCCGAGGGGAAGGTCCGCCTGGACGCCCCGGTCGACACCTACCTGCCGGGCCTGCTGCGCGGTGACGGGTTCGACGGACGGACCGTCACCGTCCGGCAGCTGCTCCAGCACACCAGCGGCCTGCCCGAGTACCTGGAGGACCCGGCGCTGGCCGACCTCACCGCGGTGCGGTACCGCTACTTCGAGCCCCGCGAACTGATCGACATGGCGCTGGCCCGCAAGGCCCGCTTCCCGGCGGGCACGAAGTGGGAGTACAACAACACCAACTACCTGGTGGCCGGCCTGATCGTCCAGAAGGTCGCCGGCCGGCCCGTCGGTGAGGAGATCACCCGGCGGGTGATCGACCGGATCGGGCTGCGCCACACCTACTTCCCCGCCCCAGGGGACCTCGCCATCCACGAGCGCCACCCCAAGGGCTACGTCCGGAGCGAACCGGGCGGGCCGCTGCGGGAGTTCACCGACATGGACTCGTCGGTGGCCTGGGCGGCGGGCGCGGTCGTCTCGACCGACACCGACCTCAACCGCTTCTACACGGCCCTGCTCGACGGGCGGCTGCTGCCGCCGGCGCAGCTCGCCGAGATGCGCACCACGGTGCCGGCCGAGGAGCTGGGCCCCGGCATCCGCTACGGGCTGGGCCTGCAGAGCAGGCCGCTCTCGTGCGGCGGCGTGTACTGGGGCCACGGCGGCACCACCCAGGCGTTCCGGTCGCGGGGCGGCGTCACCGAGGACGGGCGCGCCGTCAACATCACCGTGACCGCCGTCCCGGACAACGAGGCGACGGTGCGGCACATGGCGGACGCCGTGGACGCGGCCTTCTGCCGCTGACCCCCGGCGGGGTGGGGGCGGGCCGGTCACCGGCCCGCCCCCGGTTCAGCCCGCCGGCCGGGCCTCGACCAGGCCGGACTCGTAGGCCGCGATCACCGCCTGGGCGCGGTCGCGGACGCTGAGCTTGCCGAAGATGCTGGTGATGTAGTTCTTGACCGTGGAGACGCTGATCTCCATCGCCCCCGCGATCTCCGTGTTGTCGAGCCCGGTGGCCAGCAGGCGCCACACCTCGACCTCGCGCGGCGTCAGCTCGCCCAGGCCGGTGGCCGGTGCCGCCGGCTGCGGCGGCCGGGCCGAGGTGACGTAGGAGGAGATCAGACGGGTGAGCAGGCGTGGGGCCACCGCCGCCTCGCCCGTGTGGACGGTACGGACCGCCGAGAGCAGTTCCTCCGGGGAGATGTCCTTGGGCAGGAACCCGCAGGCCCCCGCGCGCAGGGCGGCGACCACGTACTCGTCCATGTCGAAGGTGCTCAGCGCGAGCACCCGGCACTCGGGCAGCTCGCGGGACAGCCGCTCGGTCGCCGCGACGCCGTCGAGGACCGGCATCCGGATGTCCATCACCACGACGTGCGGCCGGTGCCGGTGCGCGAGGGCGACCGCCTGCTCGCCGTTCTCCGCCTCGGCGACCACGTCGAACCCCGGGTCGGGGGACAGGATCAGGGCCAGTCCGCGACGTACCAGTGGCTGGTCGTCCGCGATCAGCACCTTGATCGGCTCCGGTGGTGCCGTCATCCGAGCAGTTCCTCTCCCTCGACCGGCGCGTCCGGTCCGCCCCGCCCTGCGGCGGGGACGTGACACGTTCCCGCATTCCGGTCAGACCGTACCCGCTCCGGTCCGGGCCCCGTGACCACGGGTACCGGTGAGGTGTCGTCAGGGTGCCGGTCCCGGTCTCCCGCCCCCTCCCCGACCGGGACCACGGTCCCGGTC
>NZ_JBHXKE010000400.1:0-5094 GCF_042722765.1 Kitasatospora sp. NPDC058406 | reverse complement strand
CCCGCGGAGCAGCCCGGCGCTACCCGCCGCTCCGCGGGGGGCCCCGGCCGACCCTGCTACCCGGCGTCCCCACCCGGCCGGCCGATGCCGCGGATCTCGCACCGCGGCCCGCTGGCCCGCATCAGCCGCAGGTCCGCCGTGACCAGCGGCACCCCGTACTGCTCGGCCACCGCCACGTACGCGGCGTCGTCCGGCGTGAGGTTGTCCTTGAGTTCCCAGATCCGCCCGAGCAGCGGTTCGACCGGCACCTTGCGGATCGCGAGGCCGGGCAGTTCGGTGGCGAGCTCGCCCACCCGCTCGGCGGTGAGTTCGCGGGCCAGGTACAGGCCGCGCAGCGACTGCATCACCTCGATGACGAGGTGCTCGGGCGCCGCCCACTCGTCGTCCGCGGCCAGTTCGGCCCGGGCGGCTGCCCCGCGTTCACCCTCGTCGGCCAGCGCGAGCACCAGCGCGGACGCGTCCACCACGATCATCAGTCGGCCCCCGGCCTGCTCCGGTGTGTCACTCTCCGGTCACCGTACCGGGGGGTGTCGCCCCTTCGGCGAGCGGGCCGTCCGAACCGGGGGCAGCCTGGGGTGGTGCCGGTTCGGCGCCCGCGTGGTACTGAGGAGGTGCCGACGTGGCGGAGCCGACGCCATGCACTATGGTTTATCTCGACATCGAGATAACTGCCCTCTACGATATATCTCGACATCAAGATACTTGCCGAGAGGCGCTCACCGGCGGTGCGGGCAAGGTCAGCCTAAGTAAGGCTGACCTTACCACCGTGGCGGCCGGAATACCGCACGAAGCACCTAGAAGGAGTCAGTCGTGTCCGCGAACAGCTTCGACGCCCGCAGCTCGCTGCAGGTGGGCGACGAGTCGTACGAGATCTTCAAGCTCTCCGCCGTCGAGGGTTCCGAGCGGCTGCCGTACAGCCTCAAGGTGCTGCTGGAGAACCTGCTCCGCACCGAGGACGGCGCCAACATCACCGCCGACCACATCCGTGCCCTCGGCACCTGGGACGCCGACGCCCAGCCGAGCCAGGAGATCCAGTTCACGCCGGCCCGCGTGATCATGCAGGACTTCACCGGCGTGCCGTGCGTGGTCGACCTCGCCACCATGCGTGAGGCCGTCAAGGAGCTGGGCGGCGACCCGGCCAAGATCAACCCGCTGGCCCCGGCCGAGCTGGTCATCGACCACTCCGTCATCGCCGACAAGTTCGGTACGCCGGACGCCTTCGTCCAGAACGTCGAGATCGAGTACGGCCGCAACAGGGAGCGCTACCAGTTCCTGCGCTGGGGCCAGACCGCGTTCGACGAGTTCAAGGTCGTCCCGCCCGGCACCGGCATCGTCCACCAGGTGAACATCGAGCACCTGGCCCGCACCGTCATGGTCCGCAACGGCCAGGCCTACCCGGACACCTGTGTCGGCACCGACTCGCACACCACCATGGTCAACGGCCTGGGCGTGCTGGGCTGGGGCGTCGGCGGCATCGAGGCCGAGGCCGCGATGCTGGGCCAGCCGGTCTCCATGCTGATCCCGCGCGTGGTCGGCTTCAAGCTCAACGGCCAGCTGCCGGCCGGCACCACCGCCACCGACCTGGTGCTCACCATCACCGAGATGCTGCGCAAGCACGGTGTGGTCGGCAAGTTCGTGGAGTTCTACGGCGAGGGCGTCACCGCGATCCCGCTGGCCAACCGCGCCACCATCGGCAACATGTCGCCGGAGTTCGGTTCGACCTGCGCGATCTTCCCGATCGACGCCGAGACCATCAGCTACCTGAAGCTCACCGGCCGTGACGAGCAGCAGCTCGCCCTGGTCGAGGCGTACGCCAAGGAGCAGGGCCTCTGGCACGACCCGTCGGTCGAGCCGGTCTACTCCGAGTACCTGGAGCTGGACGTCTCCACCGTCGTCCCGTCGATCTCCGGCCCGAAGCGCCCGCAGGACCGCGTGATCCTGGCCGAGGCCGCCGAGAGGTTCGCCGAGGCGCTGCCGACCTACTCGGCCGAGGCCTCGAAGCCGACCACCGTCACCGCCCCCGACGGCTCGTCCTACGAGATCGACAACGGCGCGGTCGTGATCGCCTCGATCACCTCCTGCACCAACACCTCCAACCCCTCCGTCATGCTGGGCGCCGCCCTGCTGGCGAAGAAGGCCGTGGAGAAGGGCCTGCGCGTCCAGCCCTGGGTCAAGACCACCCTGGCGCCCGGCTCCAAGGTCGTCATGGACTACTACGAGAAGGCCGGCCTCCTCCCGTACATGGAGAAGCTGGGCTTCAACCTGGTCGGCTACGGCTGCGTCACCTGCATCGGCAACTCGGGCCCGCTGCCCGAGGAGGTCTCGGCCGCGGTGAACGAGGCCGACCTCGCGGTCGTCTCGGTGCTCTCCGGCAACCGCAACTTCGAGGGCCGGATCAACCCGGACGTCAAGATGAACTACCTGGCCTCCCCGCCGCTGGTGGTCGCCTACGCCCTCGCCGGCAACATGAACATCGACATCACCCGTGACGCCCTGGGCCAGGACGCCGACGGCAACGACGTGTTCCTCGCCGACATCTGGCCGTCGGAGAAGGAGGTCGCCGACACCGTCGCCGGCTCCATCGACGAGGCCATGTTCGACAAGGGCTACCAGGACGTCTTCGCCGGCGACCACCGCTGGCAGTCGCTCCCGGTTCCGACCGGCAACACCTTCGAGTGGGACGCCGAGTCCACCTACGTCCGCAAGCCCCCGTACTTCGAGGGCATGGCCAAGACCCCGAGCCCGGTGAACGACATCGCCGGCGCCCGCGTCCTGGCCAAGCTGGGCGACTCGGTCACCACCGACCACATCTCCCCGGCCGGCAACATCAAGCCGGGCACCCCGGCCGCGCAGTACCTCACCGAGCACGGTGTGGAGAAGCGCGACTTCAACTCGTACGGCTCGCGTCGCGGCAACCACGAGGTGATGATCCGCGGCACCTTCGCCAACATCCGCCTGCGCAACCAGATCGCGCCGGGCACCGAGGGCGGCTACACCCGCGACTTCACCCAGGCCGACGCGCCGGTGTCGTTCATCTACGACGCCTCGCAGAACTACCAGAACGCCGGCACCCCGCTGGTCGTCCTGGCCGGCAAGGAGTACGGCTCCGGCTCGTCCCGCGACTGGGCCGCCAAGGGCACCGCGCTGCTCGGCGTGAAGGCCGTCATCGCCGAGTCCTACGAGCGCATCCACCGCTCGAACCTGATCGGCATGGGCGTCCTCCCGCTGCAGTACCCCGAGGGCCAGAACGCCGACTCCCTCGGTCTGACCGGCGAGGAGACCTTCTCCTTCACCGGTGTGACCGAGCTCAACGAGGGCCGCACCCCGAAGACCGTCAAGGTCGTCGCGGTCGGCACGGACGGCGCCACCAAGGAGTTCGACGCGGTCGTCCGCATCGACACCCCCGGTGAGGCGGACTACTACCGCAACGGCGGCATCCTGCAGTACGTGCTGCGCTCGCTGATCGGCTGATCCTCCGACAGCTGCCGAGAGGCCGGACCGCGTTCCCGCGGTCCGGCCTCTTCTGCATGCTGCCCCGTCCGGGCACGTCCTCTTGTGCGCCGTGGCGCGATGGACTAAATCTCTATGCCAGCTGGTCCAGACCAATTGACGCTGCTTCAGAGAATAGGTCCGGTATGCCCACTCGCTCCTCCGCCCTGCTCGCCGCCGCCACCGTCGCCGCGCTGCTCGTCGCCCCCGCCACCGCCAACGCCGCCGGGACAAAGCACGGTCCCCAGCTCAAGGGTCAGCGCGTCGGCTACTTCACCCAGTGGGGCGCCGACAGCTCCGCGAAGCGGGTGCAGGAGTCCGGCCAGGCCGGGAAGCTCACCGTCATCAACTACGCCTTCGGCAACGTCTCGGCGGACGGCACCTGTTTCGAGACCAACGACGCCGGCCAGGGCGACGCCTACAACGACTACCAGCGCGCCTTCTCCGCCGCCGACTCGGTGGACGGCGTGGCCGACGCCCCCGACCAGAAGCTCAAGGGCCACTTCAACCAGCTGCGCAAGCTGAAGGCCGTCAACCCGCAGCTCAGGGCCGTGATCTCGCTGGGCGGCTGGAGCTGGTCCAAGTACTTCTCGGACGCGGCCGCCACCGACGAGGCGCGCAGGAAGTTCGTCTCCTCCTGCATCGACCTCTACCTCAAGGGCGACGTGCCGCAGCTCGCCGGCTCCCCGGAGGGCGGCAAGGGCGTGGCCGCCGGGGTGTTCGACGGCATCGACGTCGACTGGGAGTACCCGGGCGGCGGCGGTGACGCCGGCAACGTCGTCCGCCCCGAGGACGGCCGCAACTTCACCCTGCTGATGGCCGAGTTCCGCAAGCAGCTGGACGAACTCGGCGGCAAGCGCGGCCCGCACACCACGAGCGACGGCACGAGCGACGGCAAGGGCAGGGGCAAGGGCAAGCACTACCTGCTGACCGCCGCCGTCGCCGCCAACGAGACCGTGGCGGACCGGCTGGAGCTGCCCGAGCTCGCGCGGACCGTCGACTGGCTCAACCTGATGACCTACGACCTGCACGGTCCGTGGGAGGGCAAGGGCCCGGCCAACCACCACGCCAACCTCTACTCCGACCCGACCGACTCGGACGCACGGCAGCGCAGCGCGGACAAGGCCGTCGACCACTACGCCCAGCGCGGCCTGCCCTCCCGGCAGACCGTCCTCGGCACCCCGTTCTACGGCCACGGCTGGACGGGCGTGCCGGCCGGCGCCCGCCACGGCCTCTACCAGAAGGCCACCGGCACCGTGCCGGACCGCTCCTACAAGGAGATCAACGCCCTGCCCGGCACCACCTACGTGGACCGCGACCACGGCGCGTCCTGGCGGTACGACGGCTCCACCTTCTACAGCTACGACTCGGCCGAGGTGCTCACCGCGAAGGCCCGGTACGCGCGATGGAACGACCTGGCCGGTGTGATGGTCTGGTCGCTGGACGGCGACGACGCCCGGGGCAGCGCGATCGCCGCCCTGGACCGCGGACTGCGCGGCAACTGACCGCCGGAACGCGAACGGGCAGGGCCCGCCCCGATGGATGTCGGGGCGGGCCCTGCCCGTTCAGCACGTCCGGCCCCGCGGGTGCCGGTGCGGGAGCGGG
>NZ_JBHXKE010000399.1:0-5104 GCF_042722765.1 Kitasatospora sp. NPDC058406 | reverse complement strand
GTACGGAACCTCCGCGGAGGTTCCGTACGGGGCAGCGGCGTTCGGGGCGCCCGCGCCGCGCCGGACACGGCGAAGGGCCGGGGAGCGGTCGCGGCTCCCCGGCCCTTCGTCAACTCCCCGGGCTGCGTCAGTCGTTCGAGACCGTCGCGTACCGCGGCGTGCCCTCGGCCATCTGCCGCAGCGCGTCCTTGCGGTCCCGCTTCGACAGCTTGTCGATGTAGAGGAACCCGTACAGGTGGTCGGTCTCGTGCTGGAGGCAGCGTGCGAAGAAGCCGGTGCCCTCCACCCGGACCGGGTTGCCGTCCTTGTCCCGGCCGGTCACCGCCGCGTAGTCCGGGCGGGCCAGCTCGGCGTACGCGGTCGGCACCGAGAGGCAGCCCTCGTTGCCGTCGTCCAGCACGCGGCGGCGGTCCGCCGGGTACTCCTCCAGCACCGGGTTGATCACGTGGCCGACGTGGCGGACACCCTCGTCGTCCGGGCAGTCGTAGACGAAGACCTTGAGGTCCACGCCGATCTGGTTGGCGGCCAGGCCCACGCCCTCCGCCGCGTACATCGACTGGAACATGTCGTCGATCAGCCCGGACAGCTCGCCGTCGAAGGCGGTCACGTCCTTCACCTCGCGGTGCAGAACCGGGTTGCCGAAGACGGTGATCGGGCGCGCGGTGCCCCTGGAGAGGTCCGGCTCCTCGCCGACCACCTTCACCGGCTGGTCCCCGCCCTGCTCGGGCTCGTGATCATGGTCGTGCTGGTGGTCGTGCTGCTCCGCCATCGCTGCTTTCCGCTTCCGCTTCCGTCGACTGCCGTGCCCGTGGACTGCCACGCTGTACCGGTCAAGGGTAAGCGGCCCGGTCAGCAGACTTCTTCGAGATCCCGATATGCCCGGGTTCCGGGCGCAGCGGCCGCCCAGCGGTCCAGCAGTGTCCGCACCAGACGGGCCGGCGCGGCGATCCCGCACTCGCGCTCGACCAGCCACGACATCCCGCCCGCGCCCTGGCTCAGATGGCTCAGGTGGCCCGGGTGCGCGGCGTCGCCGTCGTCGTGCGGGTCGTGGTGGGCGGTGTGCCCGTCGTCCGAGGCCATCCGGCTCTCCGAACAGGCACGGCACAGCAGCCGCACCGAGGACGTCCAGTCCTCCGCCGCGTAGCCGGCGTCCGCGACCAGCCGCTCCAGGGCGTCCCGGTCGGCCGCCGTCGCCGCCTGCAGCAGCACCACGTAGGTCGGCACCGGGGACGGCGCCCACAGCTCGATCTCGTCGAACACCGGGTAGGCGACCCCGTCGGTGACCCGTTCGCCGTGCGGTGCGCCGTCGTGCAGGACCACCTCGCCCCAGCGCCGGCCGGAGGACGGCAGCGGGATCGACAGGACCTCGATCCGGGCCGGGTCCAGTCGGCGGCCCCAGACCACCTCGGACTCGCCGTCCGGGGAGAGCCGCACCGGCGTCGTCCCCAGGTCCAGGCTGACCGGTCCGTCCGGCTGTCCGCCGGGACCGCCGGGCAGCCGCAGCCCGTACGCCTGCCAGGCCCGCCGGGCCAGCGCCCAGTCCTGCAGTGCCGTCGCCGTGATCCCGAGGTTCCACCAGTCCGGGGCGCCCTGTTCGCGGTCGAGCAGCGCCACCGCCCGCAGCCCGGCCGCCCGCGCCTGCTCCCAGTCGCGGCGGAACTTGTGCAGCAGCGCGAGGTTGAACCACGAGTCCGACAGCCACGGCTCCAGGTCGGCCGCCATCACCAGCAGCGCGCCGGCGTCCTCGTAGCGGCCGTCACCGATCAGCGTGAAAGCCCGGTCCGTCGTCTGCCGCCAGGTGGCGGACGGCCGGTGTCGTGCCCGGTGGAAGATCCTCACGTTCGTCCCTGCCGTCGTCGTCCGCTCAAGTCCCGTGTCCGCTCCCGCGTCCGGGGCCCGGTGCCCCGGGTCGGTGTTCCACGCTACGACCGCATCCAACCACGCCCACCGCCGCGCGCGCTTCCCACCGCCGCGGTTGCCCGGCGCCGGTCCCCACCCCCAGCCTGCCCGCACCGCCCCGCCGGCTCAACCCCGGACGGACGCCGTCCCCGCCCGGCGGCCCCGTGCCCGGGCTACCCGCGCACCCGGACCAGCGCGTCCACCACCCGGGCGTCGTACACCCGCCCGCGCCCCAGTCGCAGCACCTCCAGGACCTCCAGCCGGCCCACCGCCTCGCCCGCCCCGCGCCCCCGCGCCGCCGTCAACAGGTCGTCGTGCGCGTTCGCCACCCGGATGATCCTCGCGGCCAGCGGCACCGCCCGGCCGCCGCCGTCCGGCGCGGGCCACGGGTCGGCCAGCCGGGCGACCTGCTCGGCGACCTGCCGGGGTACGCCGGTCCGGCGGATCACCTCGCTGCCGAGCCGGGCGATCCGCTGCTGTTCGTCGTCCGGCAGCAGCGCCGTCGCCCCGCCGGGCACCGGCTCGACCAGCGACAGCTGCCCGACGTCGTGCATCAGCGCCGCGTACTCCAGCAGCGCGAGGTCCCGGGTGCCCAGGCCCAGCTCGCGGCCGAGCGCACAGGCGGTGTCGGCGACCCGTCGGGCGTGCCCGGGGGGTGTGTACCCGGCCACCTCGGTGGCCTTGGCGAGGCTGGCGATGGTCTGCCCGGTGGTGGCCCGGACGGCCGCCGCCCGTCGGAACGACACCTGCGCCAGCAGCAGCGGCGCGCAGAACAGCGGCAGCGCCCAGAGCCCCACCTCGCCGGCGGCCAGGCTGACCAGCATGCCGGTGGCGACGATCGCCGAGCCGATCCCGAACAGCGAGCGCAGCTCGTCCTCCAGCACCGCCGGGAACCGCAGCCCGCTGCGGGCCCGGCGCAGCAGCGCCGCCAGGGTGACGTCGCAGAGCGCGGCGAGCGCGGCGACCGCGGTCAGGAACGCCCCGTACGCCGGGCCGTCCGCGGAGTACCGGTCGACCACCCCGCTGTTGTAGAGCGGCTGGAACACCGCGGCCGCGAAGGCGGCGCCGAGCAGCCGCCGCGCCGCGCCGTCCCAGCGTGCGCGGTCGCCCCAGGGCCGGCGCCGGTGCCGCCGGTCGCCGCGCGGGCCCGGCGCCGCCGCCCGTACCGCCGCCCGGAGCGCGGCGGGCAGCAGGGCGAGGAGCAGGCCGACGCCGGTCACGGCCACCACCTGGAGGACCCCGTGCGCGGTCGGCAGCCCGCGCAACGGCCCGAGCAGCGCGTACGCGAGCGCGCCGGCGGCCCCGATCGGCGCCTGCTCGCGGTCACCGGGGAGGGTGATCCGGACGCACTCGCCGAGCGCGATCAGCACGGTGAAGGCCAGCGCCACACCGGGCTCGGCCACCCCCCGGACCGCCACCGCACCCAGTGCGGCGGCCAGCAGCGCGAGCGCCCCGGCGTGCACCACGCGCACCGGGCCCGTGCTCGGCGCCCGCACGCCCGCCACCCGCGCCCGGTCGGTCGCCGCGCTCACGGCTGCCCGGTCGTCGGCACGGTGCCGCCCTGGGCGGGGACGCCGCGCGGGGCCGCCCGGACCGGCTCGGGGACGCCGAGCGGGATGTCCGGCACCGCCCGGATGCAGTCGGCGGGCGGCGGCAGCACCGGCTGCCAGTCGTGGACGGCCAGCGCGGAGACCAGCGCCCGCACCATCACCGGATCGAACTGGCTGCCCGAGCAGCGCTCCAGCTCCGCCACCGCCTCCGTGACCGGCCTGCCCCGCCGGTAGGAGCGGGTGGACGTCATCGAGTCGAACGCGTCCGCGACCGAGATGATCCGGGCGAACTCCGGGATCTGCCGGCCGGCCAGCCCGCTGGGGTAGCCCCGCCCGTCCATCCGCTCGTGGTGGTGCAGGATCCCGGCGTGCGCCTCGCCCAGGAAGGCGATCCCGCGCACCAGCTCGTACCCGTGCACCGGGTGCACCTCGACGGCCCGCCGCTCGACCTCGGTGAGGGGACCGTTTCTGCGCAGAAGCTCGGTGGCGACCCCCAGCTTGCCGACGTCGTGCAGGACGCCCGCGTACCGCAGGGTGCGCAGCCGCTCGGACTCCATGCCGAGCTGACCGGCGATCAGCACCGCCGCCTTGCCGACCCGTTCGCTGTGCCCCCGGGTGTAGGCGTCCTTGATCTCCACCGCCTGGACCAGGGCCTGGACGGTGGCCTGGTGGGCCTCGCGCTCCCGGTGCCCCTGGGCGAACACCCACGCGGAGATGGTCAGCGGCAGTAGGGCCAGCAGCGCGGCGAACGCGCCGTACGGCCCCTGCCAGAGGACGGCGACCATCAGCCCGCCGGCCGCGTGCACCACCACGGGCAGCCCGACCGCGGCGGCCGGCCCGCGCAGCAGCACGGTGGGCCGACGCCCCTCCGCCAGCACCAGCATGCCGCCCACCAGCACCCCGTTGACCAGGCAGAACGTGCCGAGCGCGGCGAAGCCCGGGAGCAGCGCGGCGGGGAAGCGGGAGCCGAGCAGCAGTTGCGGGCCGGCCAGGAGGTGGAAGACCAGCGAGGCGGCGAAGGCGGAGAGCGCGAGCTGGGAGCCGTTCCACAGCTGCCGCCGCCGGCAGGCCGGTTCGGCGGCGCCCACCAGCGCGGCCGGCGCCGCCACCAGGGCGGCGGCGGCCGGCGGCAGCATCAGCACCCCGGCGAACAGCACCGGGAAGAAGGCGTTGACGCTGGGCCGGGCCGGCACCCGGGCCGCCGACGGGGGGCGGCGCAGCACCGCCCGGACCAGCCGCAGGCACGGCGTGGGCAGCCCCTGGGCGAGCGACTCCCAGCACCCGTGCAGGAAGGCCAGCAGCCCGACCTTGGGCCAGTCCACCGGCGCGCCGAGCCAGTGCGGCGGGTCCAGCGGGGCCGGTGCGGGCAGCAGCGGCAGCAGGCAGCAGAGCGCCGCCACCGGGACGGCCACGAGGTAGCGCGTGGCGCCCTCCGGCAGGTCCGTGTCTCCACTGTCGGTAGCGATCTCGACCTCCCCGCCGTCCTGGCCCGCGCGGCGCCCGGCCCGCCGGGCCGACCGGCGGTGAGTGCCCGTCAGGAGGATAGGGCGCCGTTCCGGCGTGGGGACGCATGATGGCGCAATGCCGCAGCTGGCACACCGCCAACTCACTCGAACGAGTGACGGCGCATACGAGCAGAACGGGAGCGGCCCCGG
>NZ_JBHXKE010000398.1:0-5154 GCF_042722765.1 Kitasatospora sp. NPDC058406 | reverse complement strand
GACCCGTACTCGGTGAGTACGGGTCCCTCGACGTTCGTGCGGTGTCCTGGCAGCCGCCGCGCGCTACTGCCCCGGCGACGACGGCTCGTGCGGCCGGGCGTCGTGCGCCCGGGCGACCGGGTCAGCCGGCGCGGCCGGCTCCTCGTCGTCCAGTTGCGCCTTGATGGGCGGCGGCGCCTTCAGCAGGATCTGCCAGGTCACGTACATCGCCAGCAGCAGGGGCGGGATGCCCAGGGCGACCTTGAGCCAGCCCAGCAGGTTGACGTTGTGCGTGAAGTACAGCGGGAAGAGGATCAACGGCTTGATGCCCATGATCACCACCCACGCCCAGGTGGCCTTGACGTAGGCGGCCAGCCGGCCCGGGTTCTCCTTGCGCCAGGTGAACATCTCGCCGGTGACGGGGCCCAGCATCAGGCCGATCAGCGGCCAGCGGACCAGCGCCGAGATCGCCAGGCCCACGCAGTAGCCGACGTTCCAGAGCAGGCCGGGCAGGTAGAAGTTCTCCGCCTTGCCGGTCTTCATCGAGATCCAGGCGCCGATGGCGACCCCGAACACCCCGCTGAAGGCGTGCTGGACGGTCTCCCGCTTGGCCAGCCGGACCACCACGAAGAGCCCGCTCAGGGCGAGCGCGGCCCACGCGGCCGACGGGACCTTGTGGGTGATGTTGTACGTGATGATGAAGACCAGGCCGGGCAGGGTCATGTCGACCATGCCCCGGACCCCGCCGAACGCCTTCATCACGGTGTCGGCGGCCTCCCGGGAGGCCGCCGCCTGGCGGGCCGCCTCGTCGTCGCCGTCCGGCGCGATCTTGGCCAGGCCGAGCTGGGCGGCGGGCTCGCCGCCGGGCTGGTTGCTCACGCTCATTCGCTCCCGTGTCCGACCGGACGCAGCTCGTAGCGGGGGTTGAAGAGCACCCGGCGCCCGCGCGCGTGACTGATCCGACCGCTGGCGACGAGCCGGCGACCGGGTTCGATACCCGTGATGGAGCGGCGCCCGAGCCAGACCACGTCCAGTGCCTCGGTGCCGTCGAAGAGCTCCGCCTCCAGGGCGGGCACACCGGCCCGCGGGCGGAGCGTCACGGTACGCAGGGTGCCGGCCACGGTGACCAGTTGGCGGTCCCCGCAGCTGGCGATCGGAGTGCAGCCCGACTCCGCGGCGCTCTCCTGGCGCAACTCCTCGGCCTCCAGCTCCTCCGCGGAGGAGGTCAGCCGACTGAGCATGCGGCGGAAGCGCCCCTGTGGCTGGCCGCTGCTGTTGTCACCACTCATGCCGGAAGGGTACCGGTTTCCGTGCCCTCGGCGGCAGGTCGCGCAAGCCGCCGGAGCCGGCCCGGGGCTGCCCGGGGGCTGCCCTGACGGCCGGGAGGGCCCGCCGGGCCTCGGCTCCCGGTCCGGACCCGGCTCGGGACCGGGCTCGGGACCGGGCTCGGGCCACGACCTCACCGGTCAGCTCTCGAAGCGGTAGCCCATGCCCGGCTCGGTGATGAAGTGGCGCGGGTGCGAGGGATCACGCTCCAGCTTCCGCCGCAGCTGGGCGAGGTAGACCCGCAGGTAGTTGGTCTCGGTGCGGTAGGCGGGTCCCCAGACCTCCTGGAGCAGCTGGGTCTGGCTGACCAGCCGGCCGGCATGGCGGACCAGCACCTCCAGCAGATGCCACTCGGTCGGGGTGAGGCGGACGTCTGCGCCGTCCCGGTTCACCTTCTTCGCCGCGAGGTCGACGGTGAAGCTGTCGGTGACCACCAGGGAGTCGTCCTCCCCGGCGACCGGCTCGGCCCGGCGGACGGCCGCGCGCATCCGGGCGAGGAGCTCGTCCATGCCGAAGGGCTTGGTGACGTAGTCGTCGGCGCCCGCGTCCAGGGCCTCGACCTTCTCGTCGGAGGCGTGCCGGGCGGAGAGCACGATGATCGGCACACGGGTCCAGCCCCGCAGCCCCCTGATCACCTCGACGCCGTCCATGTCGGGCAGGCCGAGGTCGAGGACGACGACGTCGGGGTGACGGGCGGCGGCCAGTTCCAGGGCGCTCGCGCCGTCATGTGCCGCGTCGACCTCGTACTTGCGGGCCTTGAGGTTGATCACCAGCGCGCGGACGATCTGCGGTTCGTCGTCCACGACGAGGACCCGGGTCATGCGGGCTCCGCCTTTCGGGGCAGTCGGATCGGAAGTGGTCATGTGTGGCAGGAGTGATCACGCGGGGGCCGGGTTGACGGCCGGCTCGGCCGGTCCGTCCGACCCGGGCGGCTCGTCCGACGCGGAGGGCCGGGGCGGCACGGGCGGTTCGGCGAGTTCGGACGGCACGGACGGCACGGACAGGCGGTCGACGGCGGGCAGCGTGACGACCATGGTCAGTCCGCCCCCCGGGGTGTCCTCGGCGGTCACGGTGCCGTCCATCGCCTCGACGAAGCCCCGCGCCACGGCCAGCCCGAGGCCCACTCCGGCGCCGCGCGGCGCGTCCCCGTACCGCTGGAACGGTGCGAAGATCCGCTCCTTGGCGTCCTCCGGCACTCCCGGTCCCCGGTCGACGATCCGCAGCTCGACCCGGCCCCGGCCGCCTGCCGGGTGCAGCGCATCGGCCTTGACCAGCACCTTCGTCCCGGCCGGGCTGTACTTGACGGCGTTCTCGATCAGGTTGGCGAGCGAGCGCTCCAGCAGCCCCCCGTCGGCCCGGATCATCGGCAGGGTCTCCGGGACGTCCAGCCGGACGGCCCCCGGCGGCACGCCGCCGAGCGCGAACGGCACCACCTCGTCCAGGTCGGTGTCCTGGATCAGCGGGGTGACCGTTCCGGTCTGCAGCCGGCTCATGTCGAGCAGGTTGTTGATCAGATGGTCGAGCCGGTCGGCCCCGGCCTCGATACCGGCCAGCAGCTCGGCCTCGTCCTCCTCGTCCCACTCAACGTCCGCCGAGCGGAGGGAGCTGACCGAGGCCTTGATGCCGGCGAGCGGCGTACGGAGGTCGTGCGAGACGGCGGCCAGCAGTGCGGTCCGGATCCGGTTCCCCTCGGCCTCACGACGGGCGGCGGCGGCCTCGCCGGCCAGTCGGCGACGCTCCAGGACCACGGCGGCCTGGGCGGCGAACGCGCCGAGCAGTCGCCGGTCCTCGGCAGGCAGGACCCGGCCGCACAGGGCCAGCGCCAGCGTGTCGCCGACCGGCACGTCCACGTCGGCGGACTCCGGCCGCTCCGGCGGGTGGGGGCCGGCCGTCGCCAGAGGCTGCCACGGTCCGACCGGGTCCACCCGTTCCAGGAACGCCGCCGACTCCTGCTGGAAGGTCTCCCGGACCTGCTCCAGCAACGCGGTCAGCACCCCGTCCCCGCTCGGCGCGCCGCGCAGGACCGTGCCGGCCAGTGCCCCGAGCGTCTGTGCCTCGGTCTGGCTGCGGGCCGCCTGATGGGTGCGCCGGGCCGCCAGGTCGACCACCGAGGCCACCGCGATGCCGACGGCGGTGAATATCGCCACCGCCATGATGTTCTGCGGCTCGGAGATGGTGAAGGTGTGGATCGGCGGTGCGAAGTAGTAGTTGAGCGCCGAGGAGCCGACCAGCGCCGAGGCGATCGCCGGGTACAACCCGCCCACCAGCGCCGCGCAGACCGTCAGCGACAGGAAGAGCAGCATGTCGGTCGAGAGGCCCGGGCCCTCGACGTTCGTCAGCACCAGCGCCAGCAGCGGCGGCCCGGCCACACCGATCAGCCAGCCCGCGACCGCGCGGGTCCTGCCCAGGTCCGTGACCCTGCGGATCGGAATCCGCCCGCGGCCCTTCGCGGCCTGCTCGTGCGTGACGATGTGGACGTCGATGTCCCCCGCGGCGCGGGTCACCGTGGTCCCCACGCCCGGACCGTAGAGGTACTGCCAGGTCGGCCGGCGGCTGGTGCCGAGCACGATCTGGGTGGCGTTCACCCCGCGTGCGAAGTCGAGCAGCCCGGCGGCGGGGTCGTCGCCGAGCACCGCGTGGTACGAGCCGCCGAGGCTCTCCACCAGTGCCCGCTGTTCGATCAGCGCCTGAGACGACCCCGAGCCCGAGCCGGCCAGGCCGTCCGAGCGGGAGAGGTGGACGGCCAGCAGCTCCCCGCCCGAACCGCGGGCGGCGATCCGGGCCGCCCGGCGGATCAGGGTCGCCCCCTCCGGTCCGCCGGTCAGGCCGACCACGATTCGCTCGCGGGCCTGCCAGGTGCCCTCGATGCCCTGCTCGGCCCGGTACTTCTGGAGGTACTCGTCCACCCGGTCGGCCGTCCACAACAGCGCCAGCTCGCGCAGCGCGGTCAGATTGCCGGGCCGGAAGTAGTTGGCCAGCGAGGCGTCGATCTTCTCCGGCGCGTACACGTTGCCGTGTGCGAGGCGGCGGCGCAGGGCCTGCGGCGACATGTCGACCAGCTCGATCTGGTCGGCCCGGCGGACCACCTCGTCCGGCAGGGTCTCGCGCTGCCGCACCCCGGTGATGCCCTCGACGACGTCGCCGAGCGATTCCAGGTGCTGGATGTTGACGGTCGAGACGACGTCGATGCCGGCCGCGAGCAGTTCCTCGACGTCCTGCCAGCGCTTCGCGTTGCGGCAGCCCGGCACGTTGGTGTGCGCGAGCTCGTCCACCAGCGCCACCTGCGGCCGGCGTGCCAGGACCGCGTCCAGGTCCATCTCCGTGAACGCGGCCCCGCGGTGCGCGAGGTCCCGCCGGGGCACCACCTCGAGGCCTACGGCCTGCCGTGCCGTGTGCTGCCGCCCGTGGTCCTCGACGAACGCCACCACGACGTCCGTCCCACGCTCGGACCGCCGATGCGCCTCGGCGAGCATGGCGTACGTCTTGCCGACCCCGGGCGCCGCCCCGAGGTAGATCCGTAGCCTGCCGCGTCCCATGTGCACCATTCTTGATCCGGCCCGGCCCGGGGACCACCCCGGACACCTGTTCCCCTCACCTTCGAGACTACGGCGCGAGCTGCGGATTTCCGCTGATCAAGCCCCTGCGCGGGCAGTTTTAGCGGCTTTTTGACGGTCCCGGAGCCGGCCGGGGGCCCCGGGCCGGAGGCCCGGAGGAGCGGTCCGGTTACGCCGGCCCGGAAGTCCCCGGAATTCCCCCGGAAACGCAAAGAACCCCCGTCCGTATCCCGGACGGGGGTTCTTCACAATGATTGTTCGGCGGCGTCCTACTCTCCCACAGGGTCCCCCCTGC
>NZ_JBHXKE010000397.1:0-5270 GCF_042722765.1 Kitasatospora sp. NPDC058406 | reverse complement strand
GGTTTGCGGGCGAGCCAGCGGGCGAGGACGACTTTCTGTTGGTTGCCGCCGGAGAGTTTGCGGACCTCGTGTTCGATGGAGGGGGTGCGTACGCGCAGGCGGTCGGTGTATTCCTGGGCGAGCTCGCGTTCGGCGGCGCGGCGTACGAAGCGGAAGCGGCGCAGGCGTTCCAGGACGACGGTGCTGGTGTTGTCGCGGATGGAGCGGTGCAGGAACAGGGCCTGGGCTTTGCGTTCCTCGGGGGCGAGGCCGAGGCCGGCGCGGATGGCGTCGCCGGGGCTGCCGGAGCGCAGGGTGCGGCCGTCGAGGGTGACGGTGCCGGAGCGGACGGGTTGGTCACCGGCGAGCGCGAGGGCGAGTTCGGAGCGTCCCGCACCGATCAGACCGGCGAGGCCGACGACCTCACCGGCGTGGATGCGCAGGTCGATGCCGGTGACGTGGTCGGTGGTCAGGCCGTGGACGTCGAGGACGAGGCGGTCGGTGGCGACGCGTTCGCGGGTGAACATGGTGGACAGGTCACGCCCGACCATCAGCCGCACGAGGTCGCCCTCACTGGTGGTCGCCGCGTCCTGGACGCCGGCGAGGGCGCCGTCGCGCAGCACCGCGATGCGGTCGGCGAGTTGGAAGATCTCCTGCATGCGGTGGGAGACGTAGATGACGGCTACGCCTTGGTCGCGTAGGCGGCGGATGAGGGTGAAGAGGGCGTCGACTTCGTGTTCGGACAGCGAGGAGGTGGGTTCGTCGAAGGCGATGACCTTGGCTTCGCCGGTGAGTGCGCGCAGGATTTCGACGAGTTGGCGTTGGGCGGGGGTGAGTTGGGAGCCGAGGAGGTCGGGGTCGAGGACTTTGTCGAAGCCGAGGCGCTTCAGGTCGGCCGTGATGCGGCGGTGTAGTTCGGCGCGGTCCAGGCGGCGGCCCGCGGCGCGGGGGAGGGCGCCGGCGTAGACGTTTTCGGCGACGGAGACGTGGGGGATGATCTCCGGTTCCTGGGGGATGATGCGGATTCCGGCGGTGCGGGCCTGGGCGGGTGAGGCGAGGTCGATGCGGTGGCCGTCGAGGACGACGTGGCCTTCGGTGGGTTGGTGGTCGCCGGTGAGGATTTTGAGGAGGGTGGATTTGCCGGCGCCGTTCTCGCCCATGAGGGCGGTGATCTGGCCGGCGGGGAAGTCGAGGGTGACGCCGCCGAGGGCCTGGACCGCGCCGAACCGCTTGGTGACCTGGTGCACACCGGCGGTGGATGCGGCCGGTGTCCGGCCGGATTCCGGGTCGGTGGGCGGGTCGGGTACTCGGGTCATGGTGTTGTTCACCTCGAAGGCATCGATAGGGACAGCGAAGACGGCGGCGGGGTGACACCGAGAGAGGCGGGGGCCCCGGCCGGCGGGGGGATGACCGGCCGGGGCTGCTCGGGGGCGGGCCGCCGAGGGGGCGCCCGGTGGTAGGTCGGCTGTGGCTGCTGCTGCCGGCCTGGCGGGTGGTGATGGTCGGCGGTGGGTCGGGCGGGCTGTCGGTGGGCCGCCGCCGTTCGCGGTATGGGCTGTTGCGACGGCGGCGGCTTGCTGTGGTGGCGGTTCGTGGGCCCGGACCCGTGATCCGGCGCGGGCGGGTGTGGTGTGTCAGGCGGGGTGGGGGGTGTCGAGGTGGGCGCCTCGGCGGTGGCGTATCGCTGCGGGGCTCTGGGCGCGGAGGGTTGCGGCGGCGGTGGCTTCGGTGGGGGTGGTGGCCCATTGGACGAAGCTGTGGGTTCCGTGGCAGCCGTCGGGTTTGCGGGTGGGGAGGGTGACCATCCAGCAGGGGGTCGCGTCCGGGCTCGTCCAGTGGTCGAGGAGGGCGGTGCGCACCGGTGTGCAGGACGCCGTGCCCGGGTGGGGGTGGCCGGTGGTTCGGCAGGACGTGTAGGACACGGGTGCCTCCGGTGGTGCGGGGGCGCCTGGTCGGGCGCCGGGTGGTGCGGTGGTGGGGCCGGGTGGCACCTGGCGGGTGTTGTCGGCCGCGCGGGGGGCGTCTGGCGCCGGGTGCCTGGAGGGGTGTCCGGCGGGAACGCTTCTGGGGGGTGTCCGGCCTGCGGGGGCAGGCCGGCGCGGCATGTGCGGGACCGGGGGTCAGCTGCAGGTGGCGCCGCTGGTCTTGAAGGTGGTGGCGTCGACCATGGTGGTGGGGGCGAAGGCTTCGGCGGGCATGGCCTTGCCGTTCTTGAGGTTGTCGTAGAGGGTCTGGACGGCGAGTGCGCCGACGTCCTTGCCGTTGATGAAGAGGGCGGCGCGCATGCCGGTGGGCTTGCCGCTGTTCCAGTTCTTGCAGGCGAGGTAGGCGCCGAGGCCGACGCCGATGACGTGGTCGGCCTTGAAGCCGGCGTTCTCCAGGGCGGTGACGCCGCCCTGGACGTTCTCGTCGTTGCAGCCCCAGACGACCCAGTTCTTGACGCCGGGGTTGGCGGTGACGGTCGCGGCGATCTTGTCCTGGGCGCCGGTGGGGGTGTTGTCGGTGGCGACGTCGATGTTCTGGACGCCGGCGCTCGCGCCGGCGGCGAACGCGGCCTTGGCTGCGTTCACGCGGTCGGTGCAGACGGTGACGTCCTGCTTCCACGCGGAGATGGTGCGGGTCTCGGCGGGGTTCCAGCCGGCCTTGGTGAACTCCTCGGCGGCGCGCTTGCCGACCTCTCCGCCCATCTGGGCTCCGGAGAAGCCGATCCGCGGCACGAGGTTGTCCTTCGCGCAGACGGACGGGTCGGGGCCGTTGGTGCAGATCTGGTCGTCGGAGGTGAGGAGCGCGACCTTGGCGTCCTTGGCGGCCTGGACGACCTGCGGACCGACCGCGGGGTCGGGGACGACGATGATCAGGCCGTTGGACTTCTGCGCGATGGCGGACTGGACCTCGCTGACGGTCTTGTTCGCGTCGTTGCCCAGGTTGACGACCTTCAGGTCGACGCCGAGCTCGGCGGCCTTGGCCTTGGCTCCGGCGGCCTCGCCGATGAAGTACTCCTGGTCGCCCTGCTTCTGCAGGTAGGTCATCGAGATCTTGCCGCTCACCGGAGCGACCGAGGCGCCGGCGCCCGGGGACGAGGAGGACTCCTGACCAGTGGAACACGCGGCGAGGCCGAGGGCCACGGCCATCGTCATGGCCGCGGCTGCCACGGCTCTGGGGGTCTGCGGAGGACGCATGGGTGGTGCTCCTTATCAGCTGTCGGCGCCGGTTGGCGAGGTTGCCGGTGAGGGGTGGCGCCAGGTGGAGGGTTGAGGGGCCCGTCGGGGGGCGTGGATCAGGCCGGGCGGCGTCTGCGAGGGCCGGTCCGTGTGACGGGCGGGGCTCGGTGGCGCAAATCGATGCTCATACTTAGCAGCTATGCTGTCAAGCACTGTGACCAGATGGTTAACACTCAAGACCAGGAAGTTAAGCCGCCGCGGCGTTCGTCAATACACTGCCCGAGGCCCGGGTGATGGTCACGGTCGTGGTGGTGTGCCGTTTTCGGCGGTTGGCCGTGAGGCTCTTGTAGGCGTAGGGCGACAGTGCGTGGTGACCAGCCGGCTCGGTTCCGGGACGGTCCGAGGCAACAGCGGATTGCAGTTGGCGATGATGACGGACTCGCGGATGGCACGGACAGCGATGGTGAACGAGAGGCGGTCCGGGTCGAGGCCGGCGTGGTCAGCAGCCTGGCACATCACGATCCGAGCGGCCTGATAGGTGATCAGGTAGGCGTATACCTCCTGCTCAACGCCTTGCGGAGTGCCTGAACGCAGGACCCGGCCAGGTCCACGGAGGGTGACCTTCAGGCCGAAGAACGCGGTCTCCGCTTCCCACCGCTCGTGGTAGAGGGCGGTGACCTCGGCGGCCGGGAAGCGGGTGTGGTCCAGCAGTGTGGTGATCAGTCGCAGGGTGCTGCAGCGGGAGACGCCTTCGCGGTCGGTGGTCGTGACGGTCGCCTCGATGACCCTCACTCCCAGCCCGTGCGTCTGTGCGGGGACGCCGCCGCGACGGAGCCACATTTTGAGGCGGTGGGCGTGGGAAGGCTGAGGGATGAAGGAGATCCACGAGCCGTCCGGTAGCGCGTGAGGGACCGGCAGGACGCGCTGACCCCGGGCGCGAAACAGCGCGTGGGCGCCGGTGTCGGCGGTGGCTCGCAGCAGGAGGTAGGTGTCGTAGGCACGGTCCGCCGGCAGAAGCATTCCCGGTCGCAGGGATCGCATCAGGCCGACGGCATGGGTGGCTTCGCCGCAGGCCAGCGGCGCGATAGCACTGTCGATCAGGGCGCGCGTGCCGCATTCGACGATGGCGGAGACCCTGGCCAGGAGGTAGCCGTCGGCGCCGTTCTTGCCCAGGACCCGTCCGTAGTGGGCGGAGTTGGCGGGTGTGTCGGGAAGCGTGAGGGTCGTGGCGTCCAGGGCCGTCAGGCGGAAGGCGTGCCGCAGCGCAGTGGCCGATGGGTCACCACCCGCTCCGGCAAGTCCGGCGACCAGCGAGGACCACACTCCGAGGTAGCCCGACTCGGGGGAACGGGTCATCGCGAGCAGGAAGTACACCACCGTGCGGGAGGGAAGCAGACGCACCCGCTGCTGGACCCTTCTGGTCTCCGCGAGGACCTCGTCGACCAGCTCGGACGGGACGATTCTGGTCAACTCGCCCAAGTGTCCAGCCGAGAAAGCGTCTTGGGCCATGGAAGCCCTGCGCGACATGGCGGACTGCACGCCCGACGGAGCCCCCCAGAACAGCGATCTTGGTCGACGCAGTTCTATCGGGGCTCCGTTGCCACGTCAGGAACTTGACGAACGCCGCAGCGGCTTAACTTCCTGGTCTTGGGTTAACACTGGACCCTGAGCGAAGTGCCTTGCCCGCAGGCTGATTCCGAGGCCTTCGCGTAGAGGAGGATCCGGCTCGGATCAAGCAAGGCGGCCTTGTGGGCACGACCCAATGGTGTTCGCGGCGGGTGGCGGTGGGCGCGCATTCTCGATCAACGGGCGACGGCGCGGTGGGTCGCTCTGCGCATTCGGCTCCGCGGATGCCACTTGGACGGTCGCCCCCGCGGCCCGTGGGGAGAGCTCCAGGGGCCACCGACCGGGCAGTCCGAAGAGCCCGCGCGCCTGCGCTCGGACGCCTCCGAACCGGCCGGAGCGTGGGTGTTCGGGCGCGACCGTTCGCTGTGGACTCGGAACCCGGCGGTGTGCTTGCGGCTACCGCAGCATATAGGGGGTTGCGGGTGGGGCGGTGGTGTTGACGGGGGTGGTGAGGATGGATCCTGCGAGTGCGGGGTTGGTGGTGAGGCCGTGTCGGGCGGTGGT
>NZ_JBHXKE010000396.1:0-5321 GCF_042722765.1 Kitasatospora sp. NPDC058406 | reverse complement strand
CCTCGACCACACCCACCAACTCATCGCCCCCTGGCACGACCGCATCTCCGTCGCCGCCGTCAACGGCCCCACCGCCGTCGTCGTCAGCGGCGACAGCGAGGCCCTGGCGGAGCTGGTCGCGGTCTGCGAGCGCGAGGGCGTCCGGGCCCGGGTGATCCCGGTGGACTACGCCTCGCACTCGGCGCAGGTCGAGCGGATCCGCGAGCGGCTCGCCGGGCTGCTGGCCGGGGTGCGGCCGACGGCGAGCAGGGTGCCGCTCTTCTCGACGGTGACCGGCGACTGGCTGGACACCACCCTGATGACCGGCGACTACTGGTACACCAACCTGCGGCGGACCGTGCTCTTCGAGACCGGGGTGCGCGCGCTCGCCGACCAGCGGTATCAGGTCTTCCTGGAGGTCTCGCCGCACCCGGTGCTGACCCTGCCGGTCCTGGACGGCGCGGCGGCGGCCGGCGTGCCCGACGTGCTGGCCACCGGCACCCTGCGGCGCGACGAGGGCGGCCTCCCCCGGCTGCTCACGACGGCGGCCGAGCTGTGGGTGCGCGGAGTGCCGGTCGACTGGAGCGCGGTGTACTCGGGCGGCGGCGGGCGGCGGATCGAGCTGCCGACCCACCCCTTCCGGCGGCAGCGCTACTGGTTGAGCGCCGACGCTCCCGCCGGCACCGGCGCCGAGGGCGACGACGGCGCGTTCTGGCGGCTGGTCGCGGACGCGGACCTGGCCGCGACGGCCCGCACCCTGGCGGTGGACGCCGGGTCGCTGGGCGAGGTGCTGCCGGCGCTGAACGCCTGGCACCGCCGGCAGCAGGAGAGTTCGGCGCTGGAGTCCTGGCGCTACCGCGTCCAGTGGCAGCAGCTGCCCACCCCCGCGCACGACGCGTTCGGCGGCCGCTGGCTGCTCGTGGTGCCCGCCGGGCACCCGGCGGACGACGTGGCGGCGCTGGTCGGGGCACTGGGCCGGGACGGCGCCGAGGTGCGCACCGTCGAGCTGGGCGAGCGGGAGGTGGAGCGCTCCGCCGCGGCCGAGCGGCTGGCCGCCGCGACGGCCGAAACCGACGGCGGCGCCGAGGGCCTCACCGGCATCCTGTCGCTGCTCGCGTCGGCCGGTGAACCGCACCCGGCCCACCCGGCGCTGCCCACCGGCGCCGCGCTCACCCTGGCGCTGATCCAGGCGCTGGGCGACCTGGGGGTGGGCGCGCCGCTCTGGTGCGCCACCCGGGGCGCGGTGTCGGTCGGCGTCGGCGACCCGCTGACCGCACCGGACCAGGCCCTGGTCTGGGGCACCGGCATGGTCGCCGGGCTGGAGCACTCCGCGCGCTGGGCCGGTCTGGTCGACCTGCCGCCGGTGCTCGACTCGCGCGCCCTGGACGCCGTGCGGGCGGTGCTGACCGGCGCGACCGGCGAGGACCAGCTGGCGGTCCGCCCGGCCGGTCTGTACGCCCGCCGGCTGGTCCGCGCCCCGCGCCCCACCGTGCCGCGCCGCGCCTGGCGACCGCGCGGGACCGTCCTGGTCACCGGCGGCACCGGCGCGCTCGGCCCGCACCTCGCCCGGTGGCTGGCCCGGGGCGGCGCCGAGCACCTGGTGCTGCCCGGCCGGCGCGGCGCGGACGTCCCCGGAGCGGCCGAGCTGACGGCCGAACTCGCCGAACTGGGCACCCGGCTGAGCCTGCCGCGGTGCGACGTGGCCGACCGCGAGGAGGTCGCCCGCCTGCTGTCCGACCTGGAGGAGCGGGGCGAGCCGGTCACCGCCGTCTTCCACGCCGCCGCCTACATCGAGCTGGCGCCGCTGGACGTCGTCCCGGTCGACTCCTTCGAGCGGGTGGTCGCCGCGAAGGCCGCCGGTGCCAAGCACCTGGACGAGCTGCTGGACCGCGAGCTGGACGCGTTCGTGCTGTTCTCCTCGATCGCGGGCGTCTGGGGCAGCAGCAACCACGCCGCTTACTCGGCGGGCAACGCCTACCTGGACGCGCTCGCCGAGGCCCGCCGCGCCCGCGGACTGACCGCCACCACCGTCGACTGGGGCGTGTGGAAGGCGGCCAACCCGTGGGCCGAGCGGGAGACCCTCGACGAGGCCGACTTCCACCGGGTGCAGCGCCAGGGCCTGCCGCTGATCGACCCGGAGCCCGCGGTCACCGCGCTGCAGCACGCGCTGGACGACGACGAGACGGTCATCGCCCTGGCCGAGGTGGACTGGGCGCAGTTCTCGGCGGTCTTCACCTCGGTGCGGCCCAGCCGCCTGCTGACCGGGGTGCCGGAGGTCCGTGCGCTCGGCGGGACGACGGCGGCGCCGGCCGCCACCCCGGCCGCCTCGGTGCTGCGCGAGCGGCTGGCCGGACTGCCGGAGGCCGAGCAGACCCGGGTCGTCCTCAACCTGGTGCGCGGCCACGCGGCCGAGGTGCTGGGGCACGGATCGGCGGAGGCCGTGCCCGCCGGCCGGGCCTTCCAGGAGCTGGGCTTCGACTCGCTGACCGCCGTCGAGCTGCGCAACCGGCTCAACGCGGCCACCGGTCTGCGGCTGCCCGCCACCCTGGTCTTCGACTACCCGTCGGCCGGGGTGCTGGCCGAGCTGATCCGCTCCTCCCTGCTCGGTGAGCGCTCCGACGCGGCCGACGACCCGGGCGTGCGGGCCGCCGAACCCGACGAGCCGATCGCGATCGTCGCGATGGGCTGCCGGCTGCCGGGCGGGATCGACACGCCGGATCAGCTGTGGCAGCTGCTGGTGGAGGGCGGTGACGTGGTGTCCGAGTTCCCGGTCAACCGCGGCTGGCCGCTGGACACCCTGTTCGACCCCGACCCGGACCGGCCGGGCACCTCCACCACCCGCCACGGCGGCTTCCTGCACGACGCGGGCGACTTCGACGCCGAGTTCTTCGGCATCTCGCCGCGCGAGGCGCTCGCCATGGACCCGCAGCAGCGGCTGCTGCTGGAGACCTCCTGGGAGGCGCTCGAACGGGCCGGCATCGACCCGGTGGCGCTGCGCGGCAGCAGCACCGGGGTGTTCACCGGCGTCAACTACCAGGACTACGCCGCCGCGGTGGCCCAGTCCGCGGAGAACGAGGGCCACCTGCTGACCGGCAGCGCGGCCAGTGTGGTCTCCGGCCGGGTGGCCTACACGCTCGGCCTCGAAGGCCCGGCGATCACCGTCGACACCGCGTGCTCGGCCTCACTGGTCGCGCTGCACCTGGCCGCCCGGGCGCTGCGCGCCGGCGACTGCTCGCTCGCACTGGTCGGCGGCGTGGCGGTGATGTCCACGCCGGGCGCGATCCTCAGCTTCTCCCGCCAGCGCGGGCTCGCCGCGGACGGCCGCTGCAAGGCCTTCGCGGACGCCGCGGACGGGATGGGCATGTCCGAGGGCGCCGGCGTGCTGCTGGTCGAGCGGCTCTCCGACGCGCGGCGCAACGGGCACCCGGTGCTGGCGGTGCTGCGCGGCTCGGCGGTCAACCAGGACGGCGCCAGCAACGGCCTGGCCGCCCCCAACGGGCCCTCGCAGCAGCGGGTGATCCGCGCGGCGCTGGCCGACGCCGGCCTGCGGGCCGCCGAGGTCGATGTGGTCGAGGCGCACGGCACCGGCACCACGCTGGGCGACCCGATCGAGGCCCAGGCGCTGCTGGCCACCTACGGGCAGCAGCGGCCGGCCGAACTCCCCCTGCTGGTGGGCTCGGTGAAGTCCAACGTCGGGCACACCCAGGCCGCCGCCGGGGTCACCGGGGTGATGAAGGCGGTGCTGGCGATCCAGCACCGCCTGGTGCCCGCGACCCTGCACGTCGACCGGCCCTCCGGCAAGGTCGACTGGTCGGCCGGCGCACTGTCGCTCGTCACCGAGGCGGTGCCGTGGCCGCAGGCGGACCGCCCGGCCCGCGCGGGAGTGTCCTCGTTCGGCATGAGCGGCACCAACGCGCACGTGATCCTGGAGGAGGCCCCGGCCGCCGACGCCGCGCCGGTGACGCGGGACGCTCCGGACGAGCCGGTCGCCTGGCTGCTCTCCGGCCGCACCGAGCAGGCCGTGGACGACCAGTTCGACCGGCTGGCCGAACGGCTGGCCGACCGGGACGCCGCCCCGTCGGCCGTCGCCCGGACGCTGGCCGGACGGACCGCCTTCGAGCACCGCGCAGTCTTGGTCGGCGACCGCGCACAGCTGCGGACCGGCCTCGCGGGCGGGGCCGCGCACCTGGTGCGCGGCCGGGACACCTCGGACGGGCGCACGGTCTTCGTCTTCCCCGGCCAGGGTTCGCAGTGGGCCGGCATGGCCGCCGCGCTGCTGGACACCGAGCCCGCGTTCGCCGAGCGGATCGCGCAGTGCGAGCAGGCGCTCGCACCGCACGTCGACTGGTCACTCACCCGGCTGCTGCGCGACGCCGAGCCGCTGGAGCGGGTCGACGTCGTCCAGCCCGCCCTGTGGGCGGTGATGGTCTCGCTCGCCGCGCTCTGGCAGCACCACGGCGTCCACCCCGACGCCGTCCTCGGCCACTCGCAGGGCGAGATCGCCGCCGCGGTGGTGGCCGGCGCGCTGAGCCTGGAGGACGGCGCCCGGGTCTCCGCCCTGCGCAGCCGGGCCCTCGACTCCATCGCCGGGGAGGGCGGCATGGTCTCGCTCGGGCTCTCCGCCGAACGGGCCGAGCAGCTTCTCACGCCCTGGGCCGACCGGATCTCCGTCGCCGCCTACAACTCCCCCACCACCACCGTCGTCGCGGGCGAGAGCACCGCCCTGGCCGAACTGCTCGCCGCCTGCGAACGCGACGGCGTGCGGGCACGGGCGATCCCGGTCGACTACGCCTCGCACTCCCCGCACGTCGACCGGCTCCGGCGGCGCATCCTGGCCGACCTCGCCGGAGTCGAAGCCCGGCTCCCTCGCATCCCGATGTTCTCCACGGTCACCGGCGACTGGCTCACCACCCCGCCCGACACCGCGTACTGGTACACGAACCTGCGCCAACCCGTCCTGCTGACCAGGGCCCTGGAGGCCCTGCACGAAGCCGGCCACACCCACTTCGTCGAGACCAGCCCGCACCCCGTCCTCGTCCCCGCCGTCGAGGAGACCCTCGACACCGCCGTCACCGTCCCGACCCTGCGCCGCGACGAGGGCGACCGGCGACGCCTCCTCACCTCCCTCGCCCATGCCTGGACCACCGGCCTCACCGTCGACTGGAGCGGCCTGCTCGACGCGGGCGAGCGGACCGACCTACCGACCTACGCCTTCCAGCGGCGCACCTACTGGGCGCAGCCGAGGCAGTCCGGTGCGGGGGATGTCGGTGCGGCGGGCCTGGAGACCACCGGCCACCCCCTCGTCGGCGCCGCCGTCGACATCGCCGACACCGGCGAAACCC
>NZ_JBHXKE010000395.1:0-5358 GCF_042722765.1 Kitasatospora sp. NPDC058406 | reverse complement strand
CACCTCAGGGTGTGCGGGGCCCTTCGGTCTTAACCCTGCGCTCATCTTCTCTCACGGAGCGCTCACAGGCTGCTGCTATTCTCGGGCCACGAACCAGCCCCAGCAGCGGAAAGCGGGAGCACCTCATGCCAACGGCGCCCCAGTTGTCGGTCGTGATGCCGATCTACAACGAGCAGGAAGCGCTCCCGCTGACGGTCGAGCGCCTCCGCCCGATACTCGACGCCCTCGACGTCACCTACGAGGTGGTCGGTGTCGACGACGGCAGCACGGACGTCACCCCGGTGCTGATGCAGAAGATCCGCCAGGACTGGCCCGAGTTCCGCATCGTCCGCTTCGCGCGCAACTCCGGTCACCAGGCCGCGCTCACCGCCGGGATCCACCGGGCGCTGGGGGACTACGTGGTCAGCATCGACGCGGACCTCCAGGACCCGCCGGAGAAGATCCCCGAGATGCTCGCACTCGCCCGCGAGCAGAACCTGGACATCGTCTACGGGGTCCGCGGCGACCGCGCCACCGACACCCGTTTCAAGCGGCGCACCGCCGGCGCCTACTACTGGCTCATGCGCAAGCTCGTCGGCAAGCGGATGCCCAGCCAGGCCGGCGACTACCGGCTGCTCAGCCGGGCCGCCGTCGACGCCCTCAAGTCCCTCCCCGAGCACCAGCCGGTCTACCGGCTGCTCGTCCCCTGGCTCGGCTTCCCCAGCGGCGAGGTCGTCTACGTCCGCGAGGAGCGGGTCGCCGGGGCGACGCACTACCCGTTGTCCAAGATGGTGCGGCTGGCGATCGACAGCATCACCAACTTCTCCGCAAGTCCCCTGCGGCTCGCCACCTGGATGGGCCTGCTGAGCTTCCTGGTCTGCATAGGGCTCGCCGTCTACACGGCGTTCGCGTACGCGCTCGGCGCCACCGTGCCGGGCTGGTCGTCGCTCTTCATCGGGATGCTCTTCATCGGTGCCGTGCAGCTGATCTGCGTCGGTCTGCTCGGCGAGTACATCGGGCGGATCTACTCGGCCGTGCAGGCCCGCCCCGCGTACTTCGTCGGCTACGACTCGGCCGAGGACGAGTGGCAGGAGCGGTCGCGATGACCTCCACAGGGGAACGGATCCGGTCGCAGCGAACCGTGTCGAGCCGCCCGGGGCGGCTCCGGTGCGCGGCACGGAGGACGGAACGGACAGCATGGGCACCACCAACAGCACGGCGTCCTCGGCCAGGTCCCGGGACGGTCGCCCGCCGGGCGGGGCGAGTGCTTCCGCGTCGCTGACGGCGGGCCGCCGCGACTCCCCTGCCCCGGGCGGGCTGCGGCGGTGGGCGCCGGCGGTGGCCTGCTACCTGTTCGCGGTCGCGCTGCTGCTGGCCACGGACACCCCGCCGGGCGACATCGCCCGCTACACGGGCTACGCCGCCTGGGGCGTGCTGCTTCCCGGCACGCTGGTGTTCCGGGCGCTCCGCCGCCGCCCCCACACCCTGGTCGAGGACCTCGTCCTCGGCGCGGTCACCGGCCTCGTGCTGGAGCTCGGCGCGTGGGCCCTGCTGGTGTCGCTCGGCCTGCAGAGGTTCGCGGTGGCCTGGCCGCTGCTGGTGGTGGTGCCCTTCCTGGCGGTGCCCGGCCTGCGGCGGCACTGGCGGCCGGCCGGGTACCGCCGGCCGGCGGAGCGCTGGTCCTGGGCGACGGCCGGCGTGGTGGCCCTCTCCTCGGCGTACTACTACGAGGTCTTCCTCGCCCGGTTCCCGATCCTGCCGGACAGCGAGACCAGCCGGCAGTACGGCGACCTGCCCTACCTGCTGTCGCTCGCGGGGAACGCCAAGTACAACGTCCCGCCGACCCTGCCGCAGGTGTCGGGGGAGCCGCTGAACTACCACTGGTTCACCTTCGTCCACATGGCGATGGGCGATCTGGTCGGGCACGTCGACCTGTCGGTGGTCGAGATGCGGCTGATGGTCCCGGCGCTGGGCGCGCTGGGGATCCTCGCCGTCGCGGTGGTCGCCCACCGGCTCGTGGGCCGGCCCTGGGCCGGCCCGGTGGCGGCCCTGCTGGTGTTCGCGGTGGGCGAGTTCACCGCGGCGTACCCCAACAACGTGGGCAGCTGGACCTTCGGGGCTCCCGCGGTCCGGCTGATGTCGTTCGCCAGCCTCTCCCTGACGTACAGCCAGCCGCTGCTGATCGCCCTGATCGGTGCGGCCGGCGACCCCCTGAGGCGGACCCGGGAGGGCGACGGGGGGATCCCGTCGTTCGGCCGCGGCGCCTACGTGCTCGCCGCGCTGTTCGCGCTGGCCTCCAGCGCGGCGAAGGCCAGCACGCTTCCGGTGGTCCTGGGCGGTCTCGGCTTCGCCGGGCTGATGATCCTGATCGGGACGCGGCGCGTCCCGTGGACGATCGTCGGCCTGGGGGCGATCGTCGGCGCGGCGCAGCTCTTCGCGACGGCCGCCGTCTTCGACTTCCAGAGCTACGCGCTGGAGGTCGTCCCGTTCGGCAACGTCCGGGGCTACTGGGCGGATCCGGACGGTTCCCGGCCGGCGGCGGTGCAGGCCGGGCTGGTCGCCGCGATCCTGGTCGCGTTCGTGCTGAACCACCACCTCAAGGCGGCCGGGATGCTGCCCCTGCTGTGGCGCAGCCGGCTGGACCTCGCTCCGGTGCAGTGGTTCCTGCTCGGCGGCGCGCTGGCCGGGCCGGCCGCCTACCTCGCGGTGAACGGCTTCAACGCCAGCTACTTCACCCTGGCGGGGTTGCCCTTCGCCGCCCTGCTCTCGGCGTGGGGGTACTGCGAGACCTTCGAGCGGGCGGCGCTCCCGCGCCGTGCCGTGCTCCTGCTGGCCGCCGCGGCGGCGGTCCTGGCCGGAGCGCTCACCCTCGCCCTCTACCGGTACTCGGACGACTGGAAGGCGTTCGCGGCCCGGCCGTTCGACGGTCCGGCGGGGGAGCCGCCGTACGTCAAGCTGCTGCCCGCGCTGGTCGCGGCGGCGGCGCTGGCCGGGCTCGCGCTGGCCGGCGGCCTGCTCTGGCGGCTCGCCGGCCGGGCGGTGCCGGCGCTGCGGCGCCGCGGCGGCGTCGTGCTGCTGACGGCGGTGCTGGCGGTGGGCGTCCCGGCGACGGCCCTGGACGTCCTCCAGGCGCGGAAGGTGCACTGGGAGGGTTCGTGGATCCTGCCGGAGACGCAGGTCCAGGCGGCCCGCTGGGTCCGTGAGCACAGCGGGCCGCGGGACGTGCTCGCCACCAACAGCCACTGCTGGCAGTTCGAGGACTACGCGGACAGCGCCTCCTGCGACAACTACCGTTCGTACTGGTTGAGCGCCTACTCCGAACGCTCGGTGCTGATCGAGGGCTGGGCCTACGCGCCCCGGTTGATGGCCACCGCGGCCGGAGCCGTGTCGGCCACGACGGGCTTCTGGGACGAGGCCCTGTTCAGGCGCAACGAGGAGGCGTTCTACCATCCGACGGCGGACACCCTGCGACGGCTGCGCGACGACGACCCCCGGCTCCGGTACCTGGTGGTCCACCGCAAGGCCGGGGCCGAGTCGCCGCGGCTGAAGGACCTCACCAAGCAGGTGTTCGACAACGGCCGGGTGGCCGTGTACGAGCTCTCCTGATCCGACGAAGAAATCATGGGCATCCAGATGGTCTCCACCGACAAGCCGACCGTGCCGGCGCAGGACGGTCCCGCGGCGGCGCGGCCGGCCGGGACGGTCCGGCGCCAGATCCCGTCCTTCCTGGTGATCGGGGTCCTGAGCACCCTCTTCTACCTGGGGCTGTACGTCGTCGCGCGGCAGTTCGTCGCCCCGCAGGCGGCGAACCTGATCGCGCTCGCGGTGAGCGCGGTGGCCAACACCGCGGCCAACCGGCGGTTCACCTTCGGGATCACGGGTGCCGAGGGCGCCCTGCGCCACCAGCTCCAGGGGGCGGTCGCCTTCCTGATCGGCCTGGGTCTCAGCGCCGGGGTGCTCGCCCTGCTGGACCTCGCGGCGCCGGACGCCTCGCGCACGGTCGAGGTGGCGGGCCTGGTGGTCGCCAACGGCCTGGCCACCGTCCTGCGCTTCGTGCTGATGCGGATCTGGGTCTTCAAGGAGCGGAAGGGCTGACCCGGGCGGCGGTCGGCGGTCGGCGGGCGCTCCGGCGCGACGGTTCAGCTGCCGGCCTTCGCGGGCCGGGCTCCCTCCGCGGAGCCCCGCGGCCCCGGGGCCCAGTTCCGCAGCCGCATCGCGGGCTCCTCGACGACGTGCCAGGAGAAGGCCGCCAGGGCCAGTGTCGCGGTCATGGCGGCCGCGAAGAAGCCCAGGACGCCGAAGCGCGCGAAGCCGAGCAGCGCGGCCGCCTGCTCGACCGGGAACCCGTAGATGTACACGCCGTACGAGTAGTCGTGGCGGCGTCCGACGGCCTGGAACCGGCGGGGCAGCCGGGCCGCCGCCCAGAAGAGCAGGTACACCAGGGCGGGGTGGCCGAGCACGGGATAGCCGCGCCAGTACAGCGTCCCGGCCAGGACGATCCCGGCGGCCAGCGCCAGCCGGTCGTCCACCGGAATCCGGTCGGCCCACAGCCGGAGGCCGGCGCCCAGCAGGAAGACGAACCCGAGGTGCACCAGCAGGTACCCGCTGAGCTGCCCGAGGACCGGGACGGCCACACCGGGGCCGACGAGCGGGGAGCCCGGGGACGGGAGGTCGGCGAGGCCTCCGGCGATCATCAGCCAGAGCGCCAGCGCCAGCGCGGGGACGACCAGCCGGCCGCGCAGCAGGCCGAGCGCGGCCAGCAGGCCGGCGAGGGCGTAGCAGAGGATCTCGTACTTCAGGGACCACAGGGCGCCGTTGAGGCTCCGGTCGAAGTTGGTCGACCGGCGGATGCCCTCGGCCAGCACGCCGGAGATGTCCCAGCCGGCCGCGGGCGAGGTGCTGCCGAGGCTGCTCAGGTAGCTCAGCGGACCGTCCGGGCGGTTCCAGAAGCCCGTCAGTGACCCGTGCTGGAAGAAGTAGAGCAGCGGTACGAGGGCCAGGGCGCAGACCAGCAGCGAGCCCCAGAGCCCGGGCAGGATGCGCAGGGCCCGGTGCCAGGCGAAGCGGAGGGGCGACAGGGCCGCGGCACTGCCGGTGATCATGAAGCCGGAGAGGGCGAAGAAGCCGAGGACGGCCGACTTGCCGAAGTCGGTCTGGTGACCGCTCCAGTTCCAGAGGGGGTCCAGCCGGCCCCAGCCGAGCGGGTAGACGTGCGAGACCACCACCGCGACCGCGAGCAGCAGGCGCACGGCGCCGAAGCTGTTGGCCCGACCCGTGCAGAGGTCGGCGAGGGTGCCGTGCGGGCGGAGCAGGGCGCGCAGTGTCGTGCCTTCCCGTTCACTGGGTGGCGCGGGCGCGGTGCCCGGACCCGGTGGGGTC
>NZ_JBHXKE010000394.1:0-5498 GCF_042722765.1 Kitasatospora sp. NPDC058406 | reverse complement strand
GTGCACCCGGACGTCGCGACGAACACGATCGCCGCCAGCACCTCGCGATCCCCGTGGCGCCGCCGGCCACCACCCTGCGGGCGCACCGGAGCGTCTGGCACGACCAACTGGAACAACTCCCACAGCTCATCCGGCACCAGCCGCTCCACGATCAGCACACTCGGAGTCTACTCAACCCACCCAAATGAGATGTCTTCTAAGCTTGACTCTGAAGCTTCTATAGATCGTCAAGCTGTAGAAGACAGGCCGGGTGTGCCACTGTTTGTACTGGTGAGGTGGTGGTAGACCTCGCGCGCGCGACGAAGCGCCTGAGGAACCTGTAGAGGTCCTTCGTCTTGAGTCCTTCGAGGGTGCGTCGTGCCACGTAGTCGCGAGTGCGCTGGTCATGCCGCATACGGACCAGCATGATCGTGTGCAGCGCACGGTTCGTCTGGCGGTCTGCGCCACGGTTGAGCCGGTGACGGTCAGTGCGTCCAGAGGAGGCCAGTACAGGTCCGGCGGCGCACAGGTTGGCGAAGGAAGCCTCGGATGCGAGCCTTTCGGGGTTGTCTCCGGCGGTGACCAGTAGCTGCCCAGCGGTCTCGGTTCCCAGGCCCGTCAGCGCGAGAAGGCCGGGCGTGGCGCGGGTGATCAGCACGCGCGGGTCGGCATCCGGGTCTGCCGTCTCCTCGTTCAAGTGCCGGTAGCGCCTGGCCAGGCGCTTGAGGGCTGGCCTGAGGGCTGCGACCGGGGTGGCCAGATCGATGCCTGGACGGCTTGCGGCCAGCCGCCGGACCAGCTCGGTTGTGGTCAGTGAGCGCAGTGCTTCGCGGACCTCAGTGGGCGCGGTGATGATCAGTGATTTCATCTGGTTGACGGTCTGGGGCGGGGCTTTGACGGCGCTGGCGCGCACGACACGCAGCCCACGGATTGTCTCGACCGCGCCGTCGCGGTGCTTCGGCGTGCCGGTGGCGCGGCCGGCGAGTACCGCGGTGGCGACGGCATAGGCGTCGATGGAGTCCGATTTCCCTGCCGCTCGGCGAGCTCGACGGTCCGGTCGGTCCACCTGGATGACGGCGATCTGGTTGGCTCGGAGGTACAGGCACTCACCCGATGGCGCTCCGGGCGCCCCAAATCGCCCTGCCCCGACGCCCCGAATCGAGGGGGAGCACCCAGCGGTTACGGGCAGGGCCGCAGGGCCCAATGCCGCACCGGTCACATCCTCGGACCCGTGGCAGGCGGTCCGAGCACGCACATCAGCGATACGCACGCGCTTCGGGGCGCACAAGCGACGGGACACCCACTCCGGGAAGGCTTCCCTCTCGGTACAGGGACAGGATGCTCCAAAGCCGGCGATGGATGCCGGAGAGCCGGAAGGTCACCCCACAGGCGGAGGCGATCCGACCAGAACGCTCCAGTGCCATGAGTCCGTGTGAGTCACAGAACGTAACGGCTGCGAGATCGACAGTCACACGTCGCACACCGTGGCCGAGGCAGGAATCGACGGCACGGTCAACCAACGGCGCCGAGTCGAGATCCAACTCGCCGGCCAGTCTCACCAGGACGGATTCCGTCGACGCGATTACTCGGACGTACAGCGGCTTTGAGGTGTTCATCGGCTGGACCCTCCCGACCGGGCTGGGGAAGCGCGCGCCGTCCCGAACAGGAACTGGCGGACGCGCGAGACCAGAGCCCTCATGGTGAAAGAATGCCCCAATGGACCCATTTGGGGTAGCCCTGGCGCGAGAGACCTCGTACGGTCACCGTGTGTGCGAAGCCAGACCCTGGGGTCCCGGGCCACCCGGTCAGTGGCAGCACGCGCGCCTCGTGCCGGATCCGCCCCAGTCCGGGCTTCGTCGGGCCCGCCCTCGGCCCCGCACCGGTGCCGGCGCGCGCGGTGTCCGAGCGGGCGTGGTCGGGCCTGCCCGCTTCAACACCGCCCTGCTCGCCGACGCCTGACCGGAGGAGCACACGGCTCGGGCCGGGCCGGTGGCGAGTAGGGCGGTCTCGCTGATCAGCCGCCCAGAGCAGCAGCGGTCGAGGTCAGGGCCGCTGGCAGTACTCCGAGTCGCGCCCCGCGCCCCGGGAGCTGTCCCGAGGCAGGCAGATGTAACGGCTGTCCGCGGCGTTCTGACTGAGATAGCGGCCGAAGCAGTCGCTCGCACCGAGCTTGGCACAGAACGTGGCGACGGCGTTGCCGTCCGGGAACGTGCCCCCAAGGTAGATCACCCAGTTCCCGGGTTGGAGAGAACTCCAGTCATCACTGTTGAGGATCTTCGCATCCGGGACGTACTCCTGGACGGCGAGGAGTTGCCTGTCGCGTCTGTCGTTCGGGACGGTTCGGGGAAAAACCCCGAGCTGGGCGATCCACATGCCTGCCGCCGAGGGCGCGCCGGCGGGCGGCACGGCACCGGGAGGCGCAGCGGCCGCCGAGGGCAGGGCGGTGGGGGCGGGGGCCACAGCGACAGGGGTCACGGCGGCGGGGCTCGCGGGCTTGGCGGCCGCCGGCTTGGGTGCCGCCGTAGCGGGGGTCGAGATCCTGGGGGTCACCGATGCCGTGACGGTGACCGTGGCGGTGGTCGTGGGGACAGAGGCCGGGGCACTGGAAGTTCCAGCACCGCCGGCAGCAGCGCTGGGGCTCTCGGCACTCGGAGTCGCGCCACCGGGAGCCCCTGCGAGTGCGCCCCGCCGGGCCGAGTCGAGAACCAACACGCCCACCAGCACGAGTGCGCCCACCGCAATCGGCACCCCGATACGCACCAAGCCCGGAGCCCGTTTCCTGTGCGGCTTCCGCGCCACGGTGGTGACGGCCGCGACGTTGAGAGACAGCAGGACGGGCCCGTCCGCATTCACGGCGACCTCCGGGGGAGAGGCACCGCAGCCGTCGCGGCCCGGGCGGTACGGCTGCCCCTCCCCGATGGCCGCGAGGGCTCGCGCGACCTCCTCGGAGTTCGGGCGGGCGGCGGGATCCTTGCTGAGCAGTGTCCAGATCAGTGGGCCGAGCGGACCGGCCCGGTGCAGGTCCGGCAGCGGCTCCTCCCGGATGGCGATCAGGGTCTCCCAGACCGAGTCGCGCCGCATCGGGTTCGCCCCCTCAACGCAGATGTACAGCAGGACGCCGAGCGACCACAGGTCACTGGCCGGGCCGACCTTCACCGCTTCGGGGCTGATCCGTTCCGGGGCGAGGTAGTCGGGCGAGCCGATGAGGTCGCCGGTGGCCGTGAGATCGAGCGAGCCCTGGAGGGCGGCGATCCCGAAGTCGGTGAGGACGGCGCCACCGTCCGGGCGGATCAGCACGTTCGCGGGCTTCACGTCCCGGTGAAGGACACCCGCGGCGTGGGCGGCGCGCAGGGCACCCAGGATGTCGAGGCCGATGGAGGCGGCGTGGGCCGGCGCCAGGGTGCCCTCACGCAACAGGACGTCGAGCGGGACGCTGTCGACGAACTCCATGACCAGCCACGGGTACGGCAGATCGTCCACGATCTCGTGGATCGTCACCGCGTTGGGGTGATTGAGCCTTGCGAGGGCCTTGGCCTCCCGGATCGCCCGCTGGCGCATGTGGGCGGACCGCGCGGCGTCCTCACGCTGCACCGGCCGCATCTCCTTGAGCGCGATGTCCCTCTCCAGGACCGAGTCGCGAGCCCGCCACACCGTCCCCATCGCGCCGGAGCCCAGACGCTGCCTCAGCTCGAAACGGCCAGCAACGACATCGCCGACCGCCCGACCGGGTTCCCCGATCATGCGTCTCCCTCTCGAATCAGCAGGTTGGCGGCCTTCGATGACAACCCGGGATCGGTATGTGGCGTGGGCCTGCGCGAGAGACAGCAGGGCATGAGAAGGTCCTCCTTGAACGGCCGCGGTTACTTCGGCCCGGGTTCGTCAGGCTGTCAACTCGCCCCTTGCGGGCGCGCGTGACCAATGACTTAGGAGTGGCGACCGGTACGCAGAACCCGGCCCGTTATCGAACGGTTACGGCGATATCCGGGGACGGGCCGGGGCGGACCGCAGCGGATGGAGTGCGCGGGCGGAGCGGCCACGGCCCAGGAGACCGTGGCCGTGATCGGGAGTGTGAGGGCGGCACCGCAGTCGGCCCCGGTGACAACGGTCAGGGCGGCTCCGGCCCGAGACCTCCGGCACGGGCCCCCGGGCGAGCGTGACGAGGGCGATCGACACAGCCACCGCAGGCCCCAGGAGCACACCGCCCCAGCTCCAGTCCCGAGGCGCACCCGACCGGACGACAGCTTCGCGCGTCGGGTGCTCCGGTGGATCGGCATGACACTCGGACAGGATCCGGCCGATGACGGTGTGCCGGGTGGCCGACTCCTTCGCATGTCAGGAACGCGGGCGGCACCGAGCGACGGAGAAGGCGCCGACAACTTACTGGTCGACCAAGACAAGTGACAGACCGACAGATGGCCGGAAAGCACCGAGCAAGGCACCACAAGAGCCCATGTTCCAACAGAAATTCGAACTTGGTGGCTAGCATTCCAACACCGCTATTTCGGGGCCCGCCCCGGAGCTGTCGATGCCGCATGCAGCCCTGACATCACCCCCGTCGCCACCGCGATGGCGAGATGACATTCGCATACTTGTCATGGCCATGATTCTAATTGGCCTGCATGCCGCTCCCGCACCGTCCAGAGCCGCAGCAGCCTCGCCCCGCGTCCCACCTGACGCATCACCGGCCGGATGCCCGCTGCGCCGCACCCTGCGGCGCAGACCCGTACCCGTCCGCACCCGCGGACGGCAGGCAAAGGAGTGCTCGTGAAGCGCAAAGCCCCCGCCCACAGTCTCGCCGCACTCGCCGTCACCACCGTCCTGCTGGTGACCGGTGCCCCTGCAGTCACCGCGCAGGCGGCGCCCCCCGCCCCGGTGCCGACACCCGCCTCCGGCCGGAGCGCCGCACTGGCCGCGGCCGACCGGCAGGGCGCCGCCGTCGCCCGGCACCTCGGGCTCGCTCCCCAGGAGAGGCTCGTCGCCAAGGACACCGTCCTCGACCCGGGCGGCGCCCGGCACCTGCGCTACGAACGGACCTACTCCGGGCTCCCGGTCCTGGGCGGCGACCTGGTGGTGCACCAGGCCCCGGACGGAACCGTACTCGGTCTCGACCGCGCATCCGACGCACCCCTGGCCGGCCTCGGCACCTCACCCGCGCTGAGCGCCGCACGGGCGCAGACCACCGCACTCGACATCGAGCCCGGGGCAGCGGTCAACCGGCGGCCCCGGCTCGTGGTCTGGGCAGCCGACGGCGCCCCGCGCCTGGCGTGGGAGACCGTGATCGCCGCGACGGGCGACGACGGAGGCCCGAGCAAGCTCCACGTGATCACCGACGCCGCCGAGGGCGAGGTGATCCGGACCTTCGAGGGTCTGCCGACCGGCACGGGCCACGGCGTCCACGTCGGCGAAGTCCTGATCGGCACCACCCCGACCGACTCCGGATACCAGCTCAAGGACGGAACGCGCGGCGGGACCTACACCACCGATATGGGCAACGGCGCCCCCAGCGACGGGTCCCCCTT
>NZ_JBHXKE010000393.1:0-5632 GCF_042722765.1 Kitasatospora sp. NPDC058406 | reverse complement strand
TACCTTATCATTCTTCTTTTCGTTTTTCGTGGGGGGCCCCGCCCGCCCCGGCGGGGAGGGTCGGGCCCGGCCGCCGCCCCGCCCCGACCGGATCTTTCCCCACCCGTACGGCAGGAGTGCCGGGACAGGGCGTGGGATTCGCGCCGGGACCGGGTACGCTAGTGCCCGGCGGTGCGCACGATGCCGCCCCGGGGCTTTAGCTCAGTTGGTAGAGCGCTGCCTTTGCAAGGCAGATGTCAGGAGTTCGAGTCTCCTAAGCTCCACAGTCGCCCACCGCGTGCGGGCAGCAGATCGGCCGCCGACCTGAATCCGGGTCAGCGGCCGATCTGCGTTCTCAGTGGGGTTTCCGGGGGTCGTGCGGCTTGGGGCGGTCGTCGTCGTGGCCGTGGTCCGGTCCGGACCCGGTGTCGGAGCCGTTCGACGGCACGGAGCTGTCGGGTCGGCCGACCGGTGGGCCCGGTTCGGGGGAGACGCCGCCGGCCTCGGGCCCGCCGCCGGTTCCCGGCCCCGCGGCGTCGGCCCTGGAGCCGTTCACCGCGTCGGTGGGGCCGCTGCCCGAGGCGTGGGCGCCGCCGGACCGTGCGGGGGCCGGTGACGTCCCGCTCGCCGGTTCGACCAGCCACTCCGGGTTGCTGTGGTGCCGCCACCACTGCCAGGCCACGATGCCGCTGCCGATCGCCAGGGCGCCCGCGACCGCCAGACCGGTGGCCCAGCCGCTGCGGTGGGCCTTCCTGCGGTTCCGGGCCGCGAGGTCGCCGATCTCGGCCGAGGTGACGTTGCCGTGCAGGGCGGTCAGTGCGGCGGCGCTGCGGGTCTGTGCCTCCTGTGCGACCGGGGTGACGGTGGCGCGGGCCTCCTCGACCGCCTGGACGACCTTGGTGCCGACCGTGGTGCGTGCCTGGTCCGCGGCCTTGGTGGCGGCCAGGCGGGCGGCCAGGGCGGCCTCCTGGGCCCGGTGGAAGGCCTTGAGGGTGTTCTGCTGGGCCTCCGGCGGCAGGCTGGCGAAGGCGTGACCGATCTGCGGGGCGATGCGCCGGTCGTACTGGACGCGCGCGCTGTGGGCGGCCTGGGAGGCCTTCGGGCCCAGTGCGTCCAGGGTGGGGCCCAGGCGCTGCTTGGCGCTGTCCGCGAGGTTGCCGGCCGTCTCACGAGCTGAGTCCAAACGGGTCACGAGTCTCTCCTCCTGGTGGCGTCTTTTACGCACATATCCACCTGAATGCTGATCATGCATCCTGATCGGGCCGGTGGCACTCCGGAGTGGGCCGTACGCGCGGCGTGCCCGGCGGGCGCGCGGGCGCGGGGCCGGGGGGCGGTGCCGGGGCCGGACGCAGGGCCGGCTCCGGGCCCGGGAAGGGCGGCGAGCCGCGGGCGCGGGGGAGGGTGGGGCCGTGGGGCGGGGGGTATGGCCGCAGTAGGCTGGCCGTTCCGGCGGCGTTCGCCGGGACCGCGTTCGCGTCGTCGCGGCAGGGCGAGGTACGTCGCAGCAGGTCGTGGCAGGTCGTGGCGGAAGGGGAAAACCGATGCTCCCGGACGAGCCGAGGCAGCCGACCGACCGGGTCCCCGGGCCGGGCGGTGCGAGCGGGCTGTCCCGCTGCTACCGGCACCCCGAGCAGGAGACCGGCATCGGCTGCTCCCGCTGCGGTCGGCCGATCTGCCCGCAGTGCATGGTGAACGCGTCGGTGGGCTTCCACTGCCCGGAGTGCGTCAGCGAGGGCGGTCGCCAGGTCCGCCGGGCGACCACCCGGTTCGGCGGGCAGCCGGCCGGGGACGGCGCCCTGGTCACCAAGGTGCTGATCGGCGTCAATCTGGCGGTCTTCGTGCTGGCCGCCTACGTCCTCAAGCCCTGGCTGGCCGACGACCTCATGCTGGTCAGCTTCGACCCGCGCTACACCGGCTTCCCGTACGGCGTCGCCGAGGGACCGGAGCAGTGGTACCGGCTGCTGACCGCGGTCTTCCTGCACACCGCGCCCTGGCACATCGCCACCAACATGCTGATGCTCTGGGTGATGGGCCCCGCGCTGGAGTCGGCGCTGGGACGGCTCCGCTTCCTGACGCTCTACCTGCTCTCGGGACTGGCCGGCAGCGCGTTCGCGTTCCTGCTGGACGGCGACGGGATGAAGTCGCTGGGCGCCTCGGGCGCGATCTTCGGCCTGCTCGGCGCGACCCTGGTGATGTACCGCAAGGTCCGGGCGCCGCTCGGCCCGGTGGCCGCGCTGCTGGTGTTCAACCTGATCGTCACCTTCTCGGTGCCCGGGATCGACTGGCGGGCGCACCTCGGCGGCCTGGTCGCGGGGACGCTGACCGCGGCGGGCCTGATGTACGCCCCGCGCGCCAACCGGGCGGCGGTGCAGGGGCTCACGGTGGCGGGGGTGGCCGGGCTGGTCCTGCTGATGGTTCTGGTGGGTACGGCCAGCTACGGCGGGTGACGCCTGCGCACGGTTGTCCACAGCGGGTGGGTGGCTGTGCACAGGCGGTGCGGAGGCCCGGGTGCGGACGACTGTTCTACGCGTGTCCTGCTGTGCGTATTCGGCATTCGGGGGAGGGGCGCGCGAGAGTGTGGAAAGCGCCCCCGGCGCGAGTTATCCACAGGCCCGCGTGACTTTTCCCCAGTGTGGATAACCATGTGGATAAACACGATAAGCGGGATAACCGATGGGACAAGTCGGGAGAAACCGCTACAGGTTTCGTACATATCCGGCAATCCGGGCACCGCGAAGCCGCCCCGGGGACCCGACGGTCCCGGGGCGGCGGAATGCGCTCAGGGGTGGAGCCCCGGCGTCACTTCCACTGGGTGGAGACGCCGAACCCCGCCGCGATGAAGCCGAAGCCCACCAGGATGTTCCAGTTCCGCCAGCTCTCCACCGGCCAGCTGCCGCTCGTCACGTAGTAGGTGACGATCCAGACCAGGCCGATCAGGAACAACGCCAGCATCAGGGGTGCAACCCAGCCGCGGCCCGAACTGATCTTCACCGTGACCGTGGTCGGCGGGGTGTAGTCGGACTTCTTGCGGAGTCGAGACTTCGGCACGAGGAGCTCTCCTGTCGATGCGCTGTGACCGCGCAGGGGTTCAGCGGGGGCGAGGCGGCCGGCGGTGGCGTTTGGGGAGAACGTTAAGGGGAGCGACCCCGCACATGCCACCGGCGTCCGTTAGCGTAGTGGCTCGGCGGGTCTGAAGGAGATAAGGGTACGGTGCCTAATTTGTCGATTCCCCCTCGGCCGCCCCGTACCGGGTCCGCCGGCACCCGAATTGTCGGACGTGCCCTGACCTGCGCCGTCTTCGCGCTCGCCGGGCTGCTCTTCTACATCAGCGCGCAGACCGCCCGCGGCACCGATCTGCGGACCGACAACTCGTTGCTCAGCCTCTCCGACGTGATACGGCAGCGCAGCGCCCAGAACCAGCAGTCCCAGGCCCAGCTCGCCGACCTCCAGGAGCGGGCCCGGCAGCTCACCGACCAGCAGGGCCGCAGCCCGGCCGACGCGGCCCGGCTGACCGCCCTGGAACAGGCCGCCGCGCTGGACCCGCTCCAGGGCCCGGGCCTCACGGTCACCCTCAACGACGCCCCGCCGAACGCGACCGCGCGCATCCCCGGGGTGCCCGAGCCGGGCGTCAACGACCTGGTGATCCACCAGCAGGACATCCAGGCCGTGGTCAACGCGCTCTGGCGGGGCGGCGCCGAGGGCGTCCAGGTGATGGACCAGCGGCTGATCTCCACCAGCGCCGTCCGCTGCGTCGGCAACACCCTGCTGCTCCAGGGCCGGGTCTACTCACCGCCCTACGTGGTGAGGGCGGTCGGGAGGACGGACGCGCTGCGCGGGGCGGTCGAGTCGGACCCGACGATCCGCAACTACCTGAAGTACGTCCAGGCCTACGGGCTGGGCTGGAAGGTCCAGGAGAGCGGGGACCTCGCCCTGCCCGGCTTCACGGGGACGGCGGACCTCCGCTCGGCGACCGGGCAGCAGTAGGGCGGGTCTACTCTTGTCCCCAGTCTGATACGTCGAGGGAGCACCATGTACGGCTGGATCTGGCGACACCTCCCGGGGCCCTCCCCGGTCAAGGCCGTCATCTCGCTCCTCCTCGTGCTGGGAGTGGTCTACCTCCTCTTCACGTACGTCTTCCCGTGGGCGGAACCGCTCCTCCCCTTCGGAGACGTCACAGTGGACGGGGGCGACGACGGCGCCGTCGGCTGACCCCGGCGGAACCGCCCCTCGTCCCCAGTCCCCGCACCCCACGGAGAACGCGCGCATGACCACCCAGCCGGCCCCGCCCCGCATCCTGGTCGTCGACAACTACGACAGCTTCGTCTTCAACCTGGTCCAGTACCTCTACCAGCTCGGCGCCACCTGCGAGGTGGTCCGCAACGACGAGGTGACGGTCGGGCACGCGGTCCGCCGCGAGGGCGACACCGGATTCGACGGGGTGCTGCTCTCCCCCGGCCCGGGCTCCCCGGAGGAGGCCGGCGTCTGCATCGAGATGGTGCACCACTGCGCGCGGATCGGGCTGCCGGTGTTCGGCGTCTGCCTGGGCCTGCAGTCGATCGCGGTGGCGTACGGCGCGGTGGTCGACCGGGCACCCGAGCTGCTGCACGGCAAGACCTCGCCGGTCGAGCACGAGGACGGCGGGGTGTTCGCGGGACTGCCCTCGCCGCTCATCGCGACCCGGTACCACTCGCTGGCGGTCGAGCCGGCCACCGTGCCGGACGAGCTGGTGGTCACCGCGCGCACCGAGAGCGGCGTGATCATGGGCCTGCGCCACCGCGAGCTGGCGGTCGAGGGCGTGCAGTTCCACCCCGAGTCGGTGCTCACCGAGGGCGGTCACCGGATGCTCGCCAACTGGCTTGCCGAGTGCGGCGACCCGCTGGCCGTGGACCGTTCGGCCGGGCTCGCCCCGGTGATCGGCCGGGGCTGAGCGGCGTGACCGCGGTGCGTCCGGAGGGGCGCTACCAGCCGGACGCGGACCCGCAGGGCGGCGCCGCGGACCCGGGCGCCGGCCCGTACCCGCACGACCCGTACCGGCAGCCGTACCCTCCGGAGCAGTACCCGCAGGAGCAGTACACCCAGGGGCCCCAGGGGCAGTACCCCCAGGAGCAGTACGTCCAGGGACAGCAGGCCCAGGGACAGTACGCCCGGACCCCGTACCCGCAGGGGCCGTACCAGCAGGCCGGGCAGACGCCGTACCCGCAGGCGCCGTACGAGCAGGGGCCGTACGGCGCTGAGCCGTACCCGCAGAACGGCCAGTACCAGCAGTACGACCCGTACCGGGCCCAGCAGCTCCAGCAGGGCGGGCACGTGCCCGCCCAGCAGGGGCAGGGGCGGAACCAGGGTCAGGACCCGGTCCAGGGCGGCCACCCGGCGCCGAGCGGAGCCGAGGACGGCTGGGGCGTCTACGAGCAGGCCGCGCCGGCCCAGGAGGCGCTCGGGCCGCGTCCGGACGCCCAGGAGGCCCCCGGGGGCCCCTTCGAGGCGCTCGCGGCGGCCGAGACGGTCACCATGGCCGCGGTGGTCGGCGCGGACGGTCCGCCGGTCGGCGGCGGCCGGGCCGAGCGCCGCCGCGCCGCGCAGGGCCGGCCGTCCGTGCGCCCGGGCAACGGGCGCCGCCGGGCGGCCGGCCGGGGCGCCGCGGGCCGGACCAAGG
>NZ_JBHXKE010000392.1:0-5644 GCF_042722765.1 Kitasatospora sp. NPDC058406 | reverse complement strand
GACCCCCTCACCGGAGGGGGTCGGGCCGCTCTGCCGTTCCGTCAGCCGTCCCGGTGGCGCGGCGTCACGCGCCGGGGCGTCAGTGGAAGAAGTGCCGGGTACCGGTGAGGTACATGGTCACGCCCGCCTCGGCGGCCGCCGCGACGACCTCCTCGTCCCGGATCGAACCGCCCGGCTGGACGATCGCCCGGACACCGGCGGCGATCAGGATCGCCGGCCCGTCCGCGAACGGGAAGAACGCGTCGGAGGCCGCGTACGAGCCCTTGGCCCGCTCGCCGGCCCGCTCGACCGCGAGCTTGCAGGAGTCCACCCGGTTGACCTGGCCCATGCCCACGCCCACCGAGGCGCCGTCCTTGGCCAGCAGGATCGCGTTCGACTTGACGGCCCGGCAGGCCCGCCAGGCGAAGGCCAGCTCGGCCAGCTCGGCCTCGGAGAGCGCCTCGCCGGTGGCCAGCGTCCAGGTCGCCGGGTCGTCGCCCTCGGCGTGCACCCGGTCGGCGTCCTGGAGCAGCACGCCACCGGAGATCTGGCGCACCTCCTGGCGGACGGCCGGGGCCTCGGGGGCCAGCAGCACCCGCAGGTTCTTCTTGCGGGCCAGCACCTCGACGGCGCCGTCCTCGTAACCGGGGGCCACCACGACCTCGGTGAAGATCGGGGCGATCTGCTCGGCCAGCGCCACGGTGACCGGGCGGTTCACGGCGATCACGCCGCCGTACGCCGAGGCCGGGTCGCACTCGTGCGCCTTGCGGTGCGCCTCGGCGACGTCGGCGCCGACCGCGATGCCGCACGGGTTGGCGTGCTTGATGATCGCGACGGCCGGCTCCGCGTGGTCGTGCGCGGCGCGGCGGGCGGCATCGGTGTCGACGTAGTTGTTGTACGACATCTCCTTGCCGTGCAACTGCTGCGCGCCGGCCAGGCCGCCGGTGCCGTCGGTGTAGAGCGCGGCGCCCTGGTGCGGGTTCTCGCCGTAGCGGAGCACGTTCTGGCGCTCGAAGGTGGAGCCGAGGAAGGCCGGGAACGCGTCCTCGGTCTCGGTGTAGCCGGAGGTCTCGAACCAGTCGGCCACCGCGACGTCGTAGGCCGCGGTGTGGGCGAAGGCCCGGGCGGCCAGCCGCTTGCGGGTCAGCAGGTCGAAGCCGCCGGACCGCACGGCCGCGAGCACGTCGGCGTAGCGGGCCGGGTCGACCACGACGGCCACCGAGGGGTGGTTCTTGGCGGCGGCGCGGACCATGCTCGGGCCGCCGATGTCGATCTGCTCGACGCACTCGTCCGGGGTGGCGCCGGAGGCGACGGTCGCCTTGAACGGGTAGAGGTTCACCACGACCAGGTCGAAGGGCTCGACGCCCAGCTCGACCAGCTGCTCACGGTGCGACTCCAGCCGCAGGTCGGCCAGCACGCCGGCGTGCACGCGCGGGTGCAGCGTCTTCACGCGCCCGTCCAGGCACTCCGGAAAGCCCGTCAGCTCGGAGACCTCGGTCACCGGGACGCCCGCGGCGGCGATCCGGCCGGCGGTGGAACCGGTGGAGACGATGGCGACCCCGGCGGCGTGCAGGCCCTGGGCCAGCTCCTCCAGACCGGTCTTGTCGTACACGCTGATCAGGGCGCGGCGGATCGGACGGACGTCCTCGGAGACAACGGGCGTGGTGGGAGCGGCGCTCATGCCGGAATCCATACCTTTCGGTCCTCGATGCGGTGACCCTCGCGGGCCAGCCGGCCCACGACGTCGACGAGCAGCTTGCGCTCGACAGTCTTGATGCGCTCGTGCAGCGCGTCGCCGCCATCGGCGTGGTCGGCGTCGAGAACCTCCACGACGCCCTGCGCGATGATCGGCCCGGTGTCGACGCCGGCGTCGACGAAGTGGACGGTGCAGCCGGTGACCTTCACCCCGTACGCCAGCGCGTCGGTGACGCCGTGGGCGCCGGGGAAGGCGGGCAGCAGCGCGGGGTGGGTGTTGACGATCCGCCCGGCGAAGGCCGCGATGAACTCGGGGCCGAGGATCTTCATGAAGCCGGCCGTGACGACCAGGTCCGGCTCGTACGCCCGCACCGAGTCGGTCAGCGCGCGGTCCCAGCCGGCCCGGTCCGCGAAGTCCTTCACCCGGTGCACGAAGACCGGCAGACCGGCACTTTCGGCACGCTCCAGGCCGGCGATGCCGTCGCGGTCCGCGCCCACGGCGAGGATCTCGGCGCCGAACTGCGGGTCGGCGGCGGCGTCGATCAGGGCCTGCAGATTGGTGCCGGAGCCCGAGACCAGCACCACCAGACGGGCCGGTCCGGGCGTGCGGGGCGGGAAGAGCTGAGCGGGGGCGGCGGCCACTGCGCGATTCTCCGTAGGTCGGTCGCCGTCCGCTGGTACGTCCACCGGCGGTGGGGCCACTACGAACGGCAGGTCGAGCGAGGGGGAACTCCGAGAAAACCCGCCGCGACGCGGGAGCCCGGGGAACCCGTGCGAGCTGCTGACCGTCACCACGATAACGGCTGGTCGGACGGCCTCCGAAACGCCCACTCGGGCTACGCGCGTAGCTGAGACCGGGATCTCGCCGGGCCGCCCGCCCGGCCCGGTCGGCCTCCGACGGCAGGCCGCCGAAGCCTCCCGCGTACGCCTGCGGGATCATAGGGTGGCGCGGGCATCCGCCCACCGACCGAGAAGGAATGGCCGAACCATGAGCAGCGGAGACGACACCGGCGAGCGCAACCCCTTCGCGCCGCCGCCGGCGGATGCCCCTGACCAGCCGTGGCGGCCGCGAGCTCCCCGCCCGAACGGGGGCGCCGACCGGCCCGACGGCCAGGACGGCGAGCCGGACGAGCGCCCGCTCGTCCCGCCGCCGCACCCGTGGAGCCCCGGCTACCAGGGCGGCGGCCGGAACCCCCGCCCGTCGGCACCCCAGCCGCCCAAGCTCGACCCGAACGACCCGGCCCAGCGCCGGGCCCGCAACGCCGCCCTGGCCGGCATGATCTCGCTGGTCTGCGCCTTCGCGTCGCTGCACTACGTCGCGCTGTTCGTCGGCGCGCTCGCCGTCTTCTGGGGCGTCTCCGCCATGCGGGCCCCCAAGCAGAGCTCCGGCGCGGGTACGGCGGGCGGGGGATCGGCAGGTCAGGCGCCGTCGGAGCCCTCCACGCCCAACCCCCTGACCCCGGCCGCCCTGGCCGGCATCCTCACCGGGGCGATGACGGTGGTCTTCGTCTCCTCGGTGCTCGGTCTCGCGGTCTACTACAACGACTACGTCACCTGCGTCCAGGACTCGCTGACCTCCAGCGCGGTCGACGGCTGCGACAAGCTCGCACCGCAGTGGTACGTGGACATCACCAAGACGAGCGAGTAGGCGACACCCGGCCGGCGGCCGGCGCGCGTTGCGGCGCGGCCCTCGGTCGAGGTCGGAGGGCCGGCGGTCCGAGGGCCCTGCGGTCGGATGGCCCGGCGGTCCGAGGGCGGACCGCCGTCCGCGGTCGGTGTCCGGCGGCAGGGGGTCGATGCCGGGACGCCGGCACGGACCCGTTCCGGCCGGCCCCTGCCGCGACTCACTCCGTGCGGCCCGCCCGGCCGGACAACCGGACCACCGCGGCGTACGACCGGGCGCGCAGCAGCAGCACGCCCCGGCGCGCGGTGAGGACGAGCGCGCCGGTCCCGGTCCGCCCGGCGGACGCCCGCAGGGCGCGGCCCCGGGTCACCAACGCGATCGGACCCGCCACCACCGCCACCCAGACCGTCGCGGCCAACCCCGTCGACCACGGCACCGGGCCGAGCCAGGCCATCCGCCCGCCCGCCAGCGCCCCGCCGGAGAGCCAGCCGAGCAGCGCCGCCCCGCCGCCGGTCAGCAGTGCGACCGCCAGCACCGCCGTCACCGTGGCGGACGCGTGCCACGGCGGCCTCGGACCCGGCCCGGTCTCCTCGCCCCGCCTCCGCTCCGGCGCCCCCGCTGCCGCCTCGGCCTCCGCCGGGCCCTCCGGGCGTCCGCCGGCCGCCGCCACCCGGCCCAGCAGGAGCCCCGGCACCACCCCCGCCGCCACGGGCAGCAGGCAGACCAGCAGCCGCCAACCGCCCGCCCCCGGGTCCGGCAGCAGCGCGAGCAGCGGGAACTCCGGCACCGGCCCGAGGACCGTCCGCGTCGGCGCGGCCACCGCTCCCGTGCCCACCGCGAACCCCGGCCCGAGCGCGTACGCCGCACCCCACAGCACCGCGTTCGGCAGCAGCACCACGCCGAGCAGCACCGTCCCCGCGACCGCCGCCGGGCCACCCGCCAGTGCCGCCGCCGGACGATCGCCGCCGCCCACCGCTGCCAGCAGAGCCGCCCCGGCCAGCACCGCCGAGCCCGCCGCCAGCAGCCCAGCCCCGGCCGCCAGCACCGCCACCCGGACCGTCTCCGATCCCCCCACCGGACGAATCACCGCCGGCGGCCGGACCGGCCCCGGCAACCGGGCCAGCACGCGCTCCCACCCACCCGACGGCAGGCGCACCGGCTCCCCGCGACGGGCACCCGCCGCCGTCGCCGCCCCGGCCAGTGCCGCGACGACCAGCAGATCCGGCAGCACCCGCGCGCGGAACTCCCCCGCACCCGCGCACTGCGCCACCACCCCGACCGCCACCGCGCAGTAACCGGCCCAGACCGCGAACGCGCCGCCCCGCCGGATCCGCCCCGCCCCGCCGGCTCCCGTCCGCCTCCCCGCCCGCGCACCCGCGCGGTACAGCTGGACCGTCGTCAGCAGTCCGAGCAGCAGCGGGGTCACCGTCAGCGGAGCCTCGGACGCCCCGCGCAGCACCGGCGCCCCGTGTCCGAGCAGCCAGAGCGCCCCCGCCAGTCGCGCCGCCCCGGTCGCACCGTCGTCCGCGTACGGGGTCACCACCCAGAGCCCGAGCACCGGGACGGCGACGGCGGCCAGCCCGATCAGGGCGGTCCGGACCCCCGCCAGCAGGGCGGACAACACCGGTCTGGCGCCCAGTTCGCCCGGCACTTCGAGGATCGGACGGCCCATCAGCTGCGTCATGCGGCTCATCGTGCCAAGGCGACTCGCCATGCTCCGTGAAGAGGCAAACCGCCGGGGTGTCCCAGATTATTGGCTTATGCGCATTTTCAGACCCTGCCCTCACGCCGCCGCCACCGACCCGGCCCGGAGCGTCTGATGACCAAGCCCCCGACCGCCGAGCGCCCCACCAGCCAGCCGACCCCCCCACCCGCACCGCAGAACGCCGGCGCGAAAGGCCGCCCCGGCAAGGCCAAGGCCGGACGCGGCCGGTCCGGGACCGCCAAGGCCCCGCCGAAGGAGACGCCCCCGGGAACCGCGCCGCAGGAGGAGGCCGCACGGCTGCTCGGCCGGTTGACGGCCCGTGAGGCCGAGGCCTTCGCCCACCTCGCGGCCGGCCGGGACCTCGCCGAGACCGCTACCGCACTCGGAGTCACCCCGACCACCGCCCGCAGCTACCAGCACCGGGCCCTGCGCAAGCTCGGCACCCGCACCCAGGCCGAGATCGTCGCCTTCGCCGCCCTGCTGGGCCCCGTAGGGCCCGAAAGGTCGACGTCGGCATCGGCATCGGCATCGGCATCGGCATCGGCATCGGCAGCAGAGGCGCCGACGGCCGTGTCGAAGGCTGTCCCGGCGGCCGGGCCCGCGCCGGCGCCGGGGCCGGGCGGCGGCGCGGGCGGGGGAGG
>NZ_JBHXKE010000391.1:0-5656 GCF_042722765.1 Kitasatospora sp. NPDC058406 | reverse complement strand
GGGCCAGGACCCTCTCCTCCGGCCCGGCGCCGGGCGTCGCCGCAGGGCGGGCCGCCTCGTGATCGCCTTCGCCCTCCGGCTCGCCGTCGGCGGCGGCCGTGCCGCCGCCGTCCGACTGCTGACGATCACCGCCGCGGTGGCGATCGGCGTCGGACTGCTCCTCTCGACGCTGGCGAGCATCAACGCGGTCGAGAAGTCCAACGACCGCGCGCTCTGGCTCAACTCCGCGGCCGCGAGCCGGAACGAGACGGCGCCCGTCGACCCGCTCCGGTGGCGCCACAGCGCCGAGTACTACGACGGCGAGGAACTCCTCCACGTCGAGGTCGCCGCCACCGGCCCGACCTCGCCCGTCCCGCCGGGGGTTCCCGCGCTCCCGAAGGCCGGCGAGTACTACGCCTCGCCGGCCCTGGCGAAGCGGATCCGCGAGACCCCGGCCGTGCAGCTGGGCGACCGCTTCCCGGGCCGGCTCGCCGGGGAGATCGGCGCCGCGGCCCTGCCGTCCCCGGACTCGCTGCTCGTCCTGGTCGGCCGGAGCCCCGAGGAGCTCGCCGCCCGGCCGGGCGCCCGGCAGTTCACCACCATTGCCACCGCCCTGCCGGCCGGCTGCGACGGCAACGAATGCCCGGGCGCGGGCGTGCGCGGCGACGCCATGACGCTCATCCTCTCCGTCGTCGCGGGGGCGCTGCTCTTCCCCGTGCTGGTCTTCATCGGCACCGCGACCCGGCTCTCCGCGGCGACCCGGGAGCAGCGCTACGCCGCGATGCGCCTGGTCGGCGCGACCCCGCGCCAGATCACCGTGATCTCGACCGTCGAGTCCGCCGTCGCCGCGGCCGCCGGAACGGTGCTCGGCTTCGCCACCTACCTGCTGCTGCGCCCGCTGGTGGCGACGGTCCCGTTCACCGGTCGGCGCTTCTTCCTCGACGACCTCTCGCTCACGCCCGTCCAGGTGACGGCCGTCCTGCTGGGCGTCCCACTGGTCGCGGCGGCCGCCGCCCGGCTGGCGCTGCGCCGGGTCACCGTCTCCCCGCTCGGCGTCTCCCGCCGCGTCACCCCGAAGCCGCCGACGGCCTGGCGGGTCGTGCCGCTGGTCGCGGGACTCGTCGAACTCGGCTGGTTCGTCGGCCGCCGCCCGCAGTCGACCGACGGGCAGACCGCCGCCTACCTGACCGGCTTCCTGGTGATCATGCTCGGACTGGTGGTCGCCGGACCCTGGCTGACCATGGCCGCCGCCCGGCTGGTCGCCGTCCGGACGAGCCGCCCGGCCACCCTGATCGCCGTGCGGCGGCTCGCGGACGATCCGAGGGCCGGGTTCCGCTCGGTCGCCGGCCTGGTGCTGGCCCTCTTCGTGACCACGGCGACCGTCGCCATCATCGGCACCATCGACGCCAACCGCGGTGTGCTCAGCGGGGACCCGGGGACCCGGGCCGCGGTGGAGCACGGCGTGCTGGACGACGGGCCGCCGATGACCGCCGCCGTCCCGGACCGGGTGATGGCCGCACTGCGCGCCGTCCCGGGCTTCAAGGGGCTCGTCGTGGCGCACGCCAACCCCGACGGCGTGGGCCGGGACCCGGAGGACCCGCGCGGCTGGGAGCCCGTCCTGACCCTCTGTTCGGAACTCGCCACCACCCCGGTGGTGGGCCACTGCGCGGCCGGCGCGGGCGTGGCCGCCGTCCCGCACCACGGCCTCCTCGACCTGCGGTCCCGGACGGGGACGCAGTGGCCGACCGTGCCGCTCTCCGTGGAGGAGGTCGCGAAACTGCCCGTCAACGCGCTCTACGTGACGACCGACGGCTCGAAGGCGGCCATGGAGCAGGTCCGCACCCTGCTGTCCCGGGCCTTCCCGGACCAGGTCGCGCGGATGGTCGACGACTGGGGCTCCAGCCAGCAGCAGCAACTGGCCGGCTGGCGCCAGCTCGCGGACGTGGTGCTGCTCACCACCCTGCCGATCGCCGGGTGCAGCCTGGCGGTCAGCGTGGTGGCGGGGCTCTCCGACCGGCGCCGGCCGTTCGCGATGCTCCGGCTCACCGGTGCGCCGCTGGGGCTGTTGCAGCGGGTGGTCGGTCTGGAGAGCGCGCTGCCGCTGCTGGTGGTCGCCGCGGTCTCCACGGGGACGGGCTTCGGCGCGGCGGCGATGTTCCTCAAGTCGCAGATGGGGTACGACCTGGTCTCCCCGGGAGCGGTGTACTTCGTCCTCGTCGTGCTGGGGCTCGCGGCCTCGCTCGGGATCATCGCCTCGACGCTGCCCCTGCTGAAGCGGATCACCGGCCCGGAGGCGGCCCGCAACGGCTGACCGCCCCGGACCGCGGCGCCCGCACCGGGGTCCTTCGCACGCGTACCCCGTCCCCGTCCCCGTGTCAGGTCACCGGCCGGGGACGGGGTACGCGTGCGTCCCGGCCCGCCGGACGTCGCCCAGCTCCGGGCGCCAGCTGCCGAGGACCAGCGCGGACGGGTAGAACATCGGGCCCGGCAGCGCGTCCAGCGGGAACCGCTCCCAGCCGCCGCAGGCGTGCGGCTCGGTGACCACGGCGTCGGCCAGGCTCGGCGGGGCGAGCACGGCCGCGGTCACCCGGGGGCGGCCCAGCTCGTGGTCGAGCAGGACGGCGAGCACCCGCATCTCCTCGGCGGGCAGCACGATCCCGGTCTCCTCGGCGAGTTCGCGCGCCGCGGTCTGCTCGAAGGACTCGCCGCCGTCGACCTTGCCGCCGGGCAGGCTCCAGGTGGGCGGCTCGCCGGCGGTGGTCCGCCGGCCGAGCAGCACCCGGCCGTCCCCGGTGGGCACGATCACCCCGGCCCCGAGCATCGGTGCGGTCGTCAACTGCTGTTCCTCCCCGTGGGTGCTGCCGGAGGGTGGGCCCGCGGGCGTCACCAGGCGGAGCGGTCGAAGTCCTTCAGGAAGACGCCGTACAGGTCCTCGCCCTGCTCGCCGCGCACGATCGGGTCGTAGACCCGGGCCGCGCCGTCGACCAGGTCGAGCGGGGCGTGGAAGCCCTCCTCGGCGAGCCGCATCTTGTCCGGGTGCGGGCGCTCGTCGGTGATCCAGCCGGTGTCGACGGCGGTCATCAGGATGCCGTCGTTCTGGAACATCTCCTGCGCGCTGGTGCGGGTGAGCATGTTCAGCGCGGCCTTGGCCATGTTGGTGTGCGGGTGGCCGGCGCCCTTGTAGCCGCGCTGGAACACGCCCTCCATCGCGGAGACGTTGACCACGTACTTGCGCCGGGACGGCGAGGCGGCCATCGCCGGGCGGAGCCGGCTGATCAGGATGAACGGCGCGGTGGAGTTGCAGAGCTGCACCTCCAGCAGCTCGACCGGGCCGACCTCGCTGACGGTCTGCACCCAGCTGTTGGTGTCCGCGAGGTCGGGGACCAGGCCGCCGGCGTCGATCGCCGTGCCCGCCCGGATCCGCTCGGGCGTCGCCGAACCGGTGAGCAGGGCGAGCGAGGTGACGTCCTCGGCGGCGATCCGCTCGCCCCCGCCGCCGGCCTGGTGCGGCAGGGCCGGCAGGTCGACGCTGCCGCTGCCGAAGCGGCCGATCGTGGTGGACTGCGGCAGCATGCCGGCCGGCAGCGGAGCCGACTCGGCGGCGAGCAGCTCGCGGTAGGACTCCGGCGGGCGGCGGACCGTCTGCGCGGCGTTGTTGATCAGGATGTCGAGCGGGCCGTCGGCGGCGACCTCGTCGGCCAGCGCCATGACCTGGGCCGGGTCGCGCAGGTCGATGCCGACGACCTTGAGCCGGTGCAGCCAGTCGGCGCTGTCCGGCATCGCCGTGAACCGGCGGATGGCGTCGTTCGGGAAGCGCGTGGTGATCGTGGTGTGCGCGCCGTCGCGCAGCAGCATCAGCGCGATGTACATCCCGATCTTGGCCCGGCCGCCGGTGAGCAGCGCGCGCTTGCCGGTGAGGTCGGCGCGGGCGTCGCGGCGGGACCGGTTCTTGACGGCGCAGTCCTGGCAGAGGTTGTGGTAGAACGCGTCGACCTCGGTGTACCGCTGCTTGCAGATGTAGCAGGAGCGGGGGCGCTCCAGGATGCCGGCGATCTCGTTGGTGGTGACGGTGGTCAGGCCGAAGGCGCCGGCGGTCTCGTCGTCGATCCGGGTCGGTGCGCCGGTCGCGGTCTTCGCGGTGACCTCGCGGTCGTTGGCGGTCTTCCGGGCCCGGGTCTCCTGCCGGCGGCGCTGCTTGAGCGTGCGGAATATGCCGCCGACGGCCTGGCGGACGGTGATCGCGTCCGGGTGGTCGACGTGCATCCGGTCCAGTTCGGCGATGACGTCCAGGCAGAGCTTCAGCCGCTCCGGGTCGAGGCCGGGGCCGTAGTCGATCTCCTCGGCGGTCCCGGTGCCGTTGTCCTGCTCGATGCCCACGCCCGCCGTCATGCCTGTTGCCGCTTCCCTGGTTGCTGTTCGCCGTTGCTGTTCGCCACCGCCGTTACCGCGTGAATGCTACGGGAGCGGCCCCGGCCGGGGCGAAACCCGGGAACCTTGGAGGAACCTCCAAGTGGGGTCGCCGTTCGGTGATCATGGCTTGTGCGGTGCACCAGCAAACGGGGTCGAACTGGCTTTTGGCCGCGGGGTGCCGGAGAATCGAACGTTGGGTGCAGGGGCGCCCGAGTGCGCCCTGCGGTTGTGCCGCACCCGCACCCGAGGTGTCATTTCTCCCAGCCAGAGAGCCCCGTTTCATGCGCTTCCTGAACGACCTCACGCCGTCGTACGACCTGACGTACGACGACGTCTTCATGGTCCCCAGCCGCTCCGCAGTGGGCTCCCGACAGGGTGTCGACCTCTCCTCGAACGACGGCACCGGCACGACCGTCCCGCTGGTGGTCGCCAACATGACCGCCATCGCCGGCCGCCGGATGGCCGAGACCGTCGCCCGCCGCGGCGGCCTGGTCGCCATCCCGCAGGACATCCCGACCGAGGTGATCGCCGACGTCATCGGCTGGGTCAAGCGCCGCCACCTGGTGCACGACACCGCCCTCACGCTCGGCCCCGGCGCCACCGTCGCCGAGGCCCTCTCGCTGCTGCCCAAGCGCGCCCACGGCGCGCTCGTGGTCGTCGAGGACGGCCGGCCGGTCGGCGTCGTCACCGACTCCGACTGCCAGGGCGTCGACCGCTTCACCTCGCTCGTCGACGTGATGTCCCGCGAGCTGCTCCTCCTGGACGAGGGCATCGACCCGCGTGCCGCCTTCGACAGGCTCAGCGAGGCCCACCGCAGGCTCGCCCCCGTCGTCGACGCCGAGGGCCGCCTGGTCGGCATCCTGACCCGCAAGAACGCGCTGCGCGCCACCCTCTACACCCCGGCCGTCGACGCCGCCGGCAACCTGCGGGTCGCCGCCACCGTCGGCATCAACGGCGATGTCGCGGGCAAGGCCAAGGCCCTCCTGGAGGCCGGCGCCGACACCCTGGTCGTCGACACCGCGCACGGCCACCAGGAGTCGATGATCAGCGCGCTGCGGGCCGTCCGCGGCCTGGACCCGCAGGTCCCGATCGTGGCCGGCAACGTCGTCTCGGCGGTCGGTGTCCGCGACCTCGTCGAGGCGGGCGCCGACATCCTGAAGGTCGGGGTCGGGCCGGGCGCGATGTGCACCACCCGGATGATGACCGGCGTGGGCCGTCCGCAGTTCTCCGCCGTCCTGGAGTGCGCCGCCGAGGCGCGCCGGCTCGG
>NZ_JBHXKE010000390.1:0-5677 GCF_042722765.1 Kitasatospora sp. NPDC058406 | reverse complement strand
GCCGGCGCCGGGGTCACCGTCTCGGCCGCGCCGAGACGCGCCAGGGTGGTCGCGAACTCGGCGACCTCCTGGGCGCACGACGCGCACCGGGCGAGGTGTTCCTCGAAGGCCTCGCGCTCCGGATCCGGCAGCGCGTGCGCCGCGTAGGCGCCGGTCAGCGTGTGAAGGTCCGCTCCGGTCGTCATGACGCCACCCCCAAGCAGTCGCGGAGGCGGATCAGGCCGTCCCGCATCCGGGTCTTCACCGTGCCGAGCGGGGCGGAGAGCAGGTCGGCCACCTCGCGGTAGGACAGGCCGCGGTAGTAGGCGAGCGTGACGGCCTCGCGCTGCAGTTCGGTGAGCGCGCGCAGGCAGCGCCGGACCAGCTCGCGCTCCAGCCGGTTCTCGACCTGCTCCGCCACCTCGTCGAAGGCGGGCGTGTGCGACCGGGCGGCGTCCCGCCGGTCGCGGTCGGCCGCCGCCTGGGCCGCACGCACCCGGTCCACGGCGCGCCGGTGGGCCATGGTCAGCACCCAGGTCATCACCTCGCCGCGCTCCGGCTGGTAGCGGGCGGCCGTCCGCCAGACCTCCAGCAGGACCTCCTGGGCCACCTCCTCCGACTGTGCCGCGTCCCGCAGCACCCGGCGGACCAGGCCCAGGACCGGGCCGGCCACGGCGTCGTAGAGGGCCGAGAAGGCGTCCTGGTCGCCCCGGGCGGTCCGGGCCACCAGGTCCCCGAGGTCCGGACCGCGCCGTCCGGGCATCGGCAGGGGCACGACGCTGCTCACGCGGCCACCCCCGGTCGCGTGGCACGGACGGGCTGGCCGCCCGGTGGGCGGTTGGTCGGCATCGTTCCTCCAGTGCCCCGGCGGCGCGGGGGCGGCCGGGACGGTCGTACGGTTGGGGCACCGGGTCTTCGAGGCCGCGTGCCCGGTGGATTGCCCCGACTTTCCGGAACGGCCTTCCCGCTTCCCGGCGCGACGCGGCGGGCGGATCCGTCCAGGCCCCGAGGGGACGCACGGCGGTCCGGCCCGCCACGGCCCGCCACCGGCCGTCCGGACGGGCCCGCACCGGACGGGCCCGCGCCGGGCGGACCGAACCGCACGGGCGGACCTGACCGGACAGACCCTGCCGGGCCGGACCCGTCCACGGGGGCGCCGGCTCCGAAGATCGAACAGCATCACCCTGTCAGGAGGTCCCCGCCCGTGCCACCCGCCGTCAGGCCGCCCCGGCCGCCCCAGCCCTTCGACATCCGCTACGTCTACGCCGAGCCCGAGGCCGCCGCCTCCGTCCGGGGCCGCGAGGTGCTGGCCGGCTTCCCGCAGGCCGAGGTGATCGAGGTGCCCTCGCACTGGCAGATCCCGCACCTGCACGGCAACGCCGGCAACGTCGAGCGGTGGGCCCGGATCAAGCGGGAGGTCCTGGTGCTCGGGGTGAAGAAGTCGCTGGCGGCCCGGCCCAACGGGCGTTCGGCCGACTGGATCGCGCCCAGCTCCGCCAACGGCTGCGCCCTGGCCTGCGCGTACTGCTACGTCCCCCGCCGCAAGGGCTACGCCAACCCGGTCACGCTGTTCACCAACATCGACAGGATCATCGGGTACCTCGCCGGGCACGTCCGGCGCCAGGGCCGCAAGCCCGCACCCAACCAGTGCGACCCCGCCGCCTGGGTCTACGACATCGGGGAGAACAACGACTGCGCGGTGGACGCCCTGCTCTGCGAGAACACCGCCGACCTGGTCCGCGCCTTCCGGCACTGGCCGACCGCCAAGGCCTCGTTCGCCACCAAGTGGGTCAACCCCGCGCTGCTCGACCTGGACCCGCGCGGCCGGACCCGGATCCGCTTCTCGGTGATGCCCCCGGCCGACGCGCGGCTGCTCGACGTCCGCGCCGCACCCGTGCCGGACCGGATCGCGGCGGCCGGCGACTTCCTCGCGGCCGGCTACGAGGTGCACTTCAACCTGTCGCCCGTCGTGCTGCGCGCCGGCTGGCAGGCCGACTGGGCCGAGCTGCTGCGCCGGATGGACGACACCCTGCCCGCGGCGGTCAAGGCGCAGGCGGCGGCGGAGATCATCATGCTGACCCACAACCGCGCGCTCCACGAGGTCAACCTCGGCTGGCACCCCCGGGCCGAGGAGGTGCTGTGGCGCCCCGCCCTCCAGGAGCCCAAGCGGTCGCAGAACGGTGACCTGAACGTCCGCTACCGCCTCGGGACCAAGGCCGCCGCGCTCGACGAGCTGCGAACGCTCATCGGGCGGCACGCGCCCTGGTTGCGCGTCAGGTACGCCTTCTGACCCCTGTCCCCGCCCTCCCGGGAGCCACCGTGAACGCCGCCGACAGCACCCCCGCCGACCCGCGATCCACCGGCGGCACCGGCCCCGTCGGCGGCGGGACCACCGCCGACGCCGCCGACCCGGCCCCCGACCCCGCCGACGGCGGCCGGAGCGCACCCGGCCGGCTCTGCCTGGTCACCGGCGCCACCGGCTACATCGGCGGCCGGCTGGTACCGGAACTGCTCGCCGCCGGGCACTCCGTCCGCTGCCTGGCCCGCGACCCGGGACGGCTGCGCGACCACCCCTGGCGGGCCCGGGTCGAGGCCGTCGCCGGGGACGTCACCCGGCCGGAGAGCCTCGCGGACGCCTTCGCCGGCGTCGAGGTCGCGTACTACCTGGTGCACTCGCTGGGCACCGGCCCCGACTTCGAGGCCACCGACCGGGACGCCGCCCGGGCCTTCGGGCAGGCGGCGGCCCGGGCCGGCGTGCGGCGGATCGTCTACCTGGGCGGGCTCGTCCCCGCCGGGGTGGACCCCGACCGGCTCTCTCCGCACCTGCGCTCGCGCGCCGAGGTCGGCCGGATGCTGCGGGAGAGCGGCGTACCGACGGCCGAACTGCGGGCCGCCGTGATCATCGGCTCCGGTTCGGCGTCGTTCGAGATGCTCCGTCACCTCACCGAACGGCTGCCGGTGATGGTCACCCCCAGCTGGGTGGACACCCGGATCCAGCCGATCGCCGTCCGGGACGTGCTGCGGCTGCTGACCGGGTCGGCCACGCTGCCCCCCGAGGTGAACCGGGCGTTCGACATCGGCGGCCCGGAGGTCCTGACCTACCGCCGGATGATGGAGCGCTACGCCGCCGTCGCCGGGCTGCCGCGGCGGCTGATCGTCGCCGTGCCGGTCCTGACGCCCCGCCTCTCCAGCCACTGGGTCGGCCTGGTCACGCCGGTGCCGAACCGGATCGCCCGCCCGCTGGTGGAGTCGCTGCGGTACGAGGTGGTCTGCGCGGAACACGACCTCGTCCGCTACCTGCCGGACCCTCCCGGCGGCGCCACCGGGTTCGACGAGGCGGTCCGGCTGGCGCTGCGCCGGATCCAGGACGCGGAGGTCGTCACCCGCTGGTCCTCCGCCTCCCTGCCCGGGGCGCCCAGCGACCCGCTGCCCACCGACCCGGACTGGGCGGGCGGGAGCCTCTACGAGGACGTCCGGGAGCTCCGGGTGGACGCCGGACCGGCCGCCCTCTGGCGGGTGGTGGAGGGCATCGGCGGGGAGAACGGCTGGTACTCCTTCCCCCTGGGCTGGGCACTGCGCGGCTGGCTGGACCGGCTGGTCGGCGGGGTCGGCCTGCGCCGGGGCCGCCGGGACCCGTACCGGCTGCGGGTCGGCGACTCGCTGGACTTCTGGCGGGTCGAGGAGCTCGTACCGGGCCGGCTGCTGCGGCTGCGGGCCGAGATGCGGCTGCCCGGCCTCGCCTGGCTGGAGCTGTCGGTCGGTCCCGACGGGGACGGCAGCCACTACCGGCAGCGGGCGCTGTTCCACCCGCACGGACTGGCCGGACACGCGTACTGGTGGTCGGTGGCGCCGTTCCACGCCGTGGTCTTCGGCGGCATGGCGCGCCGGATCACCGAGCGGGCGCAGGCGGAGGGCACCCAGGGCCACGGCGGGTGAACCGCCACCCGGCGGGACGGGCACGGACGGCTCCCCCGATCGGCGCAACCATCACATGATCGACTCGTTGGACCCTCCGCCACCATCCATCTCACGGCTCGGGAGGGCACGTTGCTGCGACGGAACGCCGGCGGACCGGCCCGGCCGGACGAACCCGCGGGACCGGACCGGATCCGGCGGCCGGGCCGCGTCCGGGGCGGGACCGGGGGCCGCGGCGGGAGCCGGCGGCCCGACCGGGCCCCGCAGCCCGGGAGGCCGGTGCGGCCGGGACCCCACCCGCAGCCGGACGGCCACCCTCAGCCGGGCCGGGAGGGGCGACCGGACGCGTCCCCTCGACCGGTGGCGCTGGCCGAGGCGGCGCTGGTCCGGCACTACCGCCGACTGGTCCGGCTCGCCTACCTCGCCCTGCCGGCCGACCGGGACCGGCACAGCCGGGTCCTCGCCGCGCACACCGCCGTCCAGCACGCCCTGCCGTACCGTCGCACGCGGCCCGTCGACCCCGCAGGTGCCCCCGACGAGCCCGGTACCCCCGGTGCCGACCCGGTCGACGGCGGGACGGCCAAGGACGGGACGGCCGACGGCGGGGACCCGCTGTACGACGCCCTCCGGCTGACGGTGCTGCGCGCCGCCCTGCGCCCGCGCCCGGCGGGCCGGCTGCTGGCACCACGGGTCTGGGGACTGCGGCTGTTCACGCCGACCGGCGGCGAGGAGGACGCGGCACTCGACCGGGCCCTCGCCGAGACCGGGGCGCCCGTCCGCGCGGCGTTCGCACTGCTCGCCGTCGAGGGGATCGCCCCGGGCCGGGCCGCCGCGGTGCTGCAACGCGCCGGGGTCGACCACCCCGACGGGGCCGTGGACCGGGCCGCCCGGTTGCTTGCCGAGCACGGGTCCGCCGCGGACGCCGGGGGCACGGCGGGGCCGGCCGCCTTCGACCCGTGCGCGGTCCGCGTCCAGCCCACCGACCTGATCCGGCGCCGCCGCACGCTGGGCGCCGTGCTCGCCGTCGCGGCACTGGCGCTCACCACCACGGCGGCCGTCCTGGGCGCCCCCGCCGACGACCGCGCCCCGGCCGCCCGCGCCCTGCCGGTCCCGCCCGCGGGCGACGCGGCCGGACCGGCCGGGGCCGCGACGACCGACCCGGCCCGGCTGGTCCGGGTGGCCGCGGACCGCTGGCGGCGGACCGCCCGGATCGACCTCTCCGCCTGGCCCGCCCGGGGTGACCGCCTCGCCGACGCCGCCCTGCTCGGCCGGGCGCTCACCGCCTGGGCCCAGCCGGGCCCGCAGCGCCGGGCGGAACCGGGCACCGTCGCCGCCCCGCCGGCCGGACCGCCCCAGCTGCTGTTCGCCGGCACCGTCGACGGCGCCGCCGTCGTGGTGCTGTTCGACGGCCGGACGCTGGCCCGGTGGACCGACGGCCGCGGCGGCGGGCTGGACCTCGCCCGGGCGGACGGCTCCTCGGTCACCACGGCGGCGGTGGTGCTGCGCCGCCGGGGCGCCACCGCCCGCTACCTGCTCGCGCCCTGGGTCGAGGCGGCCGACAGCCGCCGGCTCGACCAGCCCGACTCCCCCGCCCGCCCGGTGGACCGGTCGGACGGCGTGACCGCGGCGCTGTCCGCACCGGACACGGCGCCGGCCGTCTCCCCGACCGCCCGGCCGACGGGTACCTCGGCGGCCTCACCGCCCGGCGCCCCCGCCGTCCCGCCGGCCGCCGGACCGGGAACCGCCACCTGTCAGGGCGCCACCGTGCTCCAACTGCGTTCCT
>NZ_JBHXKE010000389.1:0-5719 GCF_042722765.1 Kitasatospora sp. NPDC058406 | reverse complement strand
AGCCTCACAGCGCCGATGGTACTGCAGGGGGGACCCTGTGGGAGAGTAGGACGCCGCCGAACAATCATTGTGAAGAACCCCCGTCCGGGATCCGGGCGGGGGTTCTTTGCGTTTCCGGGGCAATTCCGGGGAATTCCGGTGATACCGGGGCGGCGGTGTTCACGTCCCGTGCCACGTCGGACCGGTCCGGGAGGTCAGCCCTGGGGCGGTGCGGTGCCCCAGCTCGGTCGGCTCTCCGAGCGGTCGGGGGTGTCGGTGAGCCGGGTCGGGCTACCCCCGTCGGGCTGCATGACGTAGAGGTCGGAGGAGGTCCCGGTGCCGGCGGCGCGGGCGAAGACGATGGATCCGCCGTCGGGGGCGTAGGCCGCGGGGCCGTAGGAGACGTCGGACGGGCCGGGCGTCAGGGCCTCGATCGCGCTGCCGTCGGCGTGCATGGCGTAGATCCCGCCCCCCGGGGTGAGGTCGGGGCCGGCGGGGAAGGTGGTGAAGACGATCCGGGTACCGTCGGGGGACCATCCGGCACGGCCTCCGGCCCGCAGCTCCCAGGGGGTGAGCTGGCGAAGGCCGGTGCCGTCTGCGGCGACGGAGAACAACGCGCGGCCGTCGGCGGGGAGCCCGGTGGCGCTGGTGCGGTACTCGAAGACCAGCTGCTTTCCGTCGGGTGACCAGCTGGGACTCGTCACCTCGCCGGAGTAGGGCTTGTCGTTGGTGAGGAAGGTCAGACGCTGGACGTCGGTGCCGTCCGGGGTCATCAGGTACAGGTCGGAGTACTGGATCTGACCGGTCTCGGGGTCGCCGGATCCCCAGGTGCGGTTGAAGGCGATCCGCCCGCCGTCCGGGGAGAAGGCGGGGTGACTCTCCGCCTCGTTGATGCAGTCGGGAGCTCCCACGCTGCAGAGCGGACCGACCTGGTGGGCGTTCTCTCCGGAGGCCGTGGTGAGCCAGATCCGGGCGGCGGAGGCGGCGTCGCCGGTGCGGTCGAAGGCGAGCGCGACGCCGTCGGGGGACCACGAGGGATTGTCGTCGCGGGCGCCGTCCGGCGGCTGGGTGAGCGGACGCTCGCCGGTGCCGTCGGGCCCGGTGGAGAGGATGGCGCCGGTTTCCCGGTCCGTGCCGAGCGTGACCCGGCTGGCGATCAGACCGTTGCGGGCGGAGGGCGGGGTCGCGGCGGCGGCGCCGACGACACCGGGGGCGGCAGCGGCCGGCTCGGGCGTAGGCGTGGGGGTGGGGGACGGCGATTCGGCGCGGATCTCGCTGAGCGGGATGTCGCCGGGCTGTGCGCCGCAACCGGTGAGCAGGGCTCCTGCCAGCAACAGGCCCGCACCGGCGCGAGTGCGGGTGCGGGCCGTGGTGGGGGTGGTCCGTGCGAGCCGTGTGCCGGTCATTCGCGTCTCATCTCCGTCTCCGATCCGCCGGGTGAGTCCCGGCGAGCTTCGAGGGAGCTGTCACGTTGTCAGATCGGACGCGGCGAAAAGGGGGCGACACGCGACGCTGTGCGTTCGTTCGGGCACTCGGAGTAGCTGCGTGGCGGGACGTGAGGCGCGGCGTCAGTCGCGGGCGGTCCGGCGTTCGGCCTTGGCGGTGGCCTCCGCCTCGTCCTCGGCCTCGGCGACCTCCAGGGTGGGGGCGGTGCCGCCCAGCTGGGCGGGCAGCCACCAGGTGTCGTCGGGGCCGGACGGCTTGCCGGGGTACTCGCGCTGGGCCTGGTCGAGCATCTCGGACATCGCGGCGCGGAGCCGGCGGGTGACCATGACGGGCTTGTCGGTGGGGGCCAGCTCGATCGGCTCGCCGATCATGATGGTCACCGGGACGTGCCGCTTGGTGAGGGTCTTCGGGCGGCCCTTGGTCCAGAGCTGCTGGGTGCCCCAGAGGACGACGGGCAGCAGCGGCGCGCCGGAGTCGGCGGCCATACGGGCGGCACCGGTCTTGAACTTCTTCAGCATGAAGGAGCGGCTGATGGTGGCTTCGGGGAACACACCGACCATCTCGCCGGCCCGCAGGGCCCGGACGGCGGCCTCGTACGCGGGCTGGCCGTCGGTGCGGTCGACCGGGATGTGCTTCATGCCTCGCATCAGCGGGCCGGAGACGCCGTGCTTGAAGACGTCGTCCTTGGCCATGAAGCGGGTCTTGCGCCGTCCGCCGCGGTAGGCGCCGAGGCCGGCGAAGAGGAAGTCCAGGTAACTGATGTGATTGCTCACCAGGACTGCTCCGCCCTTGGCGGGGATGTGCTCGGCGCCGACGATCCTGATGCGCACGTCGAGCGCGCGGAAGACGGTCAGTGCGGCGCCGATCACCGGCGGGTACACGAACTCTGCCACGGTCAGTCCTGACTTCGACGGGCCTCGCGGCCCGGTACGGCGGGTACCCGAGCCGTACGTGGGGGCCGACCGGTGGCGCGGCACGCCGCGGCGGCCACGGGTGATACACGGAGATGATCCCCCGAAGGGGTGCCCGCTGTCACCTGAGGCGTACCGCCAGGCGGAATGTGAAGGTGTGATGTGCGTGATGAGTCCGGCCGGGAACTTTTCCCGGCCGGACCGTCGGGCGGCCGGCTCGGGCCGGTGGCGGGGTGCTCAGGCGGCGATGTCCACCCGGCCCTGGGCGCGGCGGACCAGCAGGTACATCTCGCAGCCCAGGCAGTAGCCGAAGGCGGCGTTGAGGAAGGCGGCGGCGAGTGCGAACCCGGTCGCGAGCAGGCCGAGCCAGTCGACCCCGGTGAGGAAGCCGAGCGCGCCGACGACGGCGAAGACCAGGCCGACGCCCTGGGCGAACCGCGGCGGGCGCTCGTCCTCGGTCTCGGTCGGCGGCGCGAGCCGGGGCCGGACCAGCGTGCGGTAGAGCCAGCCGTAGGGCGAGTGGCGCAGCCCGGCGACGGCGCCGAGGGCGAAGACGAGGGCCTGGGCGGCCAGCAGGAGTCCGCTGCCGGTGAGCAGGACGGCTATCAGGACGACGGTGGTGAGCGCGGCGGCGAAGCGCGGGCCGCGGGGATCGATCTGCACGGGGGCTCCGGGGGAGGGGCGACGGGTGACGGCGGGGCGCGTCAGCGACAGCGCGAGGCCGTGGCCCGGCACAGGTCGACCACCCGGCGGGCGGTCAGCAGCGGCTGTGCGGGGCGGTCGGAGTCCACCCGGCGATCGTACGCGCGCCGTGGGCCGCGGGTCGACCGGTTTGCGGGGCCCGTTCCCGGAGCCCGGGCGGGCGGGGGCAGACTGGGGGGATGACCGGGTTGGTGGTGTGCGTTGTCGTCCTCGTGGTGGCGAGCGCGTTCGGGCTGCTGCGGGCCAAGCGTGACGGGAGGTTGCGGGTGCGGGTGAAGGACGGGGCGGTGCGGCTGTCGGCGGCCGAGCTGGGGGTGCCGCTCGGCGAGCGGGCGACCCTGGTGCAGTTCTCCAGCGCGTTCTGCCAGCCCTGCCGGGCCACGCGCCGGGTGCTGACCGAGGTGACCGGGATGGTCGAGGGGGTGGCGCACGTCGAGTTGGACGCCGAGGAGCGGCTGGAGCTGGTCCGCCGGCTGGACATCCTGCGGACGCCGACCGTTCTGGTGCTGGACGCGGGCGGTCGGGTGGTGCGCCGGGCGGCCGGGCAGCCGCGGAAGGTGGACGTGATCGCCGCCCTGGGTGAGGCGGTCTGAGGCTGCTCCCGCTCCCGGTTCGGAGGGCGCGGGTCGTTCCGGGCGGTGAATCCGGAGGCCGAAGGACCGCCCCGTGGGGTGGAGCACGGGTCGGGCTGGGGCAGGATGGCCCTGACGGCAGTGCAGCCGTCCTGTGGCCGCCGTCCGGGCCGGGGATCCTCTCCGGGCTGGTCGGAGGGGTTGCGGGACGCTCGGTCGGGACCTCCCGCCGTAAGCTACTGACCAGTAGTGGCCGTTGTGCTACTGGCGAGTATGCTGCGACGGAGTTCCGGACCGGCACGGGAACACGCTGCCCGGAGCGGGTGCGTACCGTGTGCGCGCCCGCTTGCACAGCCGCAGCCGCCGGACGAGACCCAGTACAGGAGACAGGCCGTGAGCTTGAGGATCGTTGTCTGTGTGAAGCACGTGCCGGACGCGACGGGTGACCGTCGTTTCTCGGACGATCACACCACCGACCGGGAGGGCGTGGACGGCCTTCTGTCGGAGCTGGACGAGTACGGCGTGGAGCAGGCGTTGCGGATCGCGGAGGCGAGCGGTGACGCCGAGGTGACGGTGTTGACGGTGGGTCCGGACGATGCGAAGGACGCGCTGCGCAAGGCGTTGTCGATGGGTGCGGACAAGGCCGTGCACGTGAACGACGACGGCATCCACGGTTCGGACGTGATCGGGACGTCGGCGGTGCTGGCGAAGGCGTTGGAGAAGACCGGGTTCGACCTGGTGATCGGTGGTATGGCGTCGACGGACGGGTCGATGGGTGTGCTGCCGGCGCTGTTGGCTGAGCGTCTGGGTGTGCCGCAGGTGACGCTGCTGTCGGAGGTGTCGGTCGAGGGTGGTGTGGTGAAGGGCCGTCGGGACGGTGACGCGGCGACGGAGCTGGTGGAGGCTTCGCTGCCGGCGGTGGTGTCGGTGACGGACCAGTCGGGTGAGGCGCGTTACCCCTCGTTCAAGGGGATCATGGCGGCGAAGAAGAAGCCGGTGCAGTCGCTGGACCTGGACGATCTGGGGATCGGGGCGGACGAGGTCGGTCTGGCGGGTTCGTGGACGGCGGTGGAGTCGGTGGCGGCGCGTCCGGCGCGTACCGCGGGCACGGTCGTCAAGGACGAGGGCGAGGGCGGCAAGGCGCTCGCGGGCTTCCTCGCCGACCAGAAGTTCATCTAGTCCCACCCGTTCGCGCACCCAAACGATCGATCAGGAGCAACGAATCATGGCTGAGATCCTGGTTCTCGTGGACCACGCCGACGGTGTGGTCCGCAAGCCGGCCCTCGAACTGCTGACCCTGGCCCGCCGGATCGGCGAGCCGTCGGCCGTCGTCCTCGGGGCCGGTCCGGCCGCCGCCGCGATCGCCGCGAAGGCGGCCGAGTACGGCGCGGCGAAGGTCTACGTGGCCGACGGCGCCGAGTTCACCGACCAGCTGGTCGTCCCGAAGGTGGACGCGCTGACCCAGATCGCGAAGGCGAGCGAGGCCGCCGCGGTGCTGGTCACCTCCTCCGGCGAGGGCAAGGAGGTCGCCGCCCGCGTCGCCCTGCGCCTCGGCTCCGGCATCATCACCGACGCCGTCGACCTGGAGGCCGGCGCCGACGGTCCGGTCGCCACCCAGTCGGTGTTCGCCGCGTCGTTCCAGGTGAAGTCCAGGGTGTCGCAGGGCGCCCCGGTCATCACCGTCAAGCCGAACGCCGTAGCGCCGGAGGCCGCCGCGGCCGCGGGCACCGTCGAGGACGTCACCGTCGCGTTCACCGGCAACGCCGCCAAGGTGGTCTCGCGCACCCCGCGCGTCTCCACCGGCCGCCCCGAGCTGACCGAGGCCGCCATCGTCGTCTCCGGCGGCCGCGGCGTCGGTGCCGCCGAGGGCTTCGGCGTCGTCGAGGAGCTGGCGGACGCGCTGGGCGCGGCCGTCGGTGCCTCGCGCGCCGCCGTCGACGCCGGCTGGTACCCGCACAGCAACCAGGTCGGCCAGACCGGCAAGCAGGTCTCGCCCCAGCTGTACATCGCGGCGGGCATCTCCGGCGCCATCCAGCACCGGGCCGGCATGCAGACCTCGAAGACCATCGTGGCCGTCAACAAGGACCCCGAGGCCCCGATCTTCGAGCT
>NZ_JBHXKE010000388.1:0-5742 GCF_042722765.1 Kitasatospora sp. NPDC058406 | reverse complement strand
GGTCGGGCCGGGCGGGTCGGGCCGGGCGGGTCGGGCCGGGCGGGTCGGGCCGGGCGGGTCGGGCCGGGCGGGTCGGGCCGGGCGGGTCGGGCCGGGCGGGTGGGGCCGGGCCGGGTCAGGCGGTCTCCAGCTTCCAGTCCTGGCCGGCCGTGCCGCGGACGGGCTGCTGGACGATCCGGGCGCCGTCGGCGGTGGAGCCGGCCTCCACGTCGGCGCAGAGGCCGCTGGAGACGTTGACCAGGTGGACGTGGCCGGCGGTCGTGGCGGGGACGATCCGCCACCACTGGTTGGGGCTGCGGGTGTTGGTCCACTGGTCCAGGGCCTGGCCGGGGACGGTGGAGGTGCCGGGGTTGTCCAGGACCTTGCCGCTGTGGACGTTGACCAGGCGGAAGGAGCCGTCCGCCTCGGGTTCGAGGTCCCACCGCTGGTTGGCCCCGCCGTTCCAGGGCCACTGGACGACGCCTCCACCGTCGGCGGTGGAGTGGTCGCGGACGTCGAGGACCTTCCCGCCGGCCCGGTTGACCAGGCGGTAGGTGCCTGCGAGCAGGCCGAGGTTGATCTTGGTGCGGGTGCCGGCGGTCAGGGTGACCCTCCTGGCGTGGGCGCCGAGCGGGGAGGCGGCGACCGGGGCCCGGGTGGTGATCGAGGTGATGCCCCGGCGGCAGATCAGGGTGATCTCCTGGGTGAGGTCCGAGGTCACGGTGACCGTGGCGGTGCGGGCCGCGGTGTCCCAGACGAGGCTCTCGACGAGGACCCGGTTGCGGCCGCGGACGCCCTTGACGGTGCCCCTGGCGAGTTGGGCGGGCAGGGCGGGCAGGAGCTCCAGGACGCCCGGGCGGGTGTGGAGCAGGGCTTCGGCGAGGACGGCCGGCAGGGCGTTGGCGGCGTCGGCGTTGTACGTGGTGAGTCCGGGGTTGTGGGAGGTCATCAGGGAGCGGAAGACCATGTCGTTGCCGAGGATCTTCCGGAGGTTCTCGTGGACGCCGGCACCGTCCTTGAGCCGGGCGCGGGCCAGCGCGCGGTGGAGGCTGCCGTGCGCGGAGAGGTTCTCGTCGCCGCGCAGGTCCAGGGCCCGGCCGGCGGCGCGGACCAGGTCGGGGCGCTCCTCGGGGTTGATCTCGTGCAGGGGCCAGGCCCCGTACAGGTGGTGGACGTGCCGGTGGTTGTAGCGGTCGGTCAGGCCGGGCCAGGACCATTCCGCGAGCGCGCCGTCGCCGTTGACCGTGTAGTCGGGCAGTTGGGCCAGCAGGGCGGTCCAGCGGGCGACGCCCCGGCCCGGCCCCTGTTCGACGCCGAGGGCGTTCGCGGCGTCGACCGCCGCCCGGAGGGCGTGCCGTCCGGCCGCGATGTCGCCGGTGGCGTTGACCGCCAGCATCTGCCCGGTACGGGCGGGCGCGTTCTCCATCGAGTAGGACGGGACGAAGACCTTCTTCCCTCCGGCGTCGGTGCGGGTCAGGAAGTCCTCGTAGAACAGGGCGAGTTCCATGAGGGCCGGGCCCAGCTTGTCGCGGAGGAACGCGGCGTCGCCGGTGACCTGGTAGTGCTCCAGCAGGGGGTGGAGCAGCCAGTCGGCGCCGCCGGTCCAGCACTGGCCGGGGAAGTCGCCGCCGTTGAAGTGGAGCATGTGGCCGTGCTCGCCGTCGGTGCGGCTGGGGGCGAGGAACCCGCGGGCGCCGTAGATCCTGGCGGCGTTGTCGCGCCAGTCGGCGAGCTGGCCGAGGACGAGGGTGAAGTAGCCCTGCATCGCGTCGCCGTGGCTGAGGATGTTGCCGCCGGCGACCTGGAGGTTGACGTTGGCGTCCGTGGTGATGTCGTCGGCCCAGGCGCCCGTCCAGCTGCCGGACCAGATGCCGGTGAGCCGCGGCGGAAGGATTCCGCTGGAGCTGACGAACAGGTAGCGCCCGGAGTCGTACATCCGCTCCAGGAGTGCCAGGTCGAGGCTCGACCGGTTGCCGTTCTGGCGGGCGATCAGTTCGCCGGTGGACAGCCGGCGGTCGGCGGCCGGGACGCCGAGGTCGAGACTCGAACCGTCGAACATCGCCCGGTGCAGCGGCCGGTGCCGGCCGAGCAGGGTGCCGTAGTCGGCCGTCAGCGCGGCGAGCGCCTTCTGCAGCGGCTGGGCGTCCCAGGCGTCCGGCGTCTCGTACCGGTCGAGCTTGGTGAGGAGCAGGACCTTGGCGGCCCCGGCGACGACCAGGGCGGAGCCGTGGACGGTGACCGACGCGCGGGCGCCGGTGACGACGACGCGGGTGACGCCCTGGTAGCCGAACGCTCCCTGTCCGGCAGGATAGGTGCCGCGGACGTCGAGGTAGCCGTCCCGTCCGACGGCCGTCGCCGTGGTGCGGAAGGTGACGCTGCTCGGCGTCCCTTCGAGGGCGGTGTGGACGCCGAGCACGGTGGCGACGGTACGGCCGGTCGCGGGCAGCAGCTCGTGGACGACGACCCGGTCCGCGCGGGAGACGAAGGCACGGCGCCTCCAGGTGCCGGCCGCGTCGGCCCAGGCGTGGGTGACCTCACCGGTGCGGAAGTCGGTCAGCCGTGCGTAGTCGGCGGCGCCGCTCATCTCCGGCGTGCTCAGGTGGAGTTCGTAGCCGGGGTGGTAGGTCTGGGTCCAGCGCAGGGCCCAGTCTCCGGCGAAGGCGCCGGCCGCGCCGGCGTAGTCGCCGGCCAGTGCCTTGTCCTGCACCTCGGGGAGCCGTCCGGCGAGGTCGGGGGGCTGGACCGCGCGGGTGCCGTTGGGCAGGACGAAGCGGTGGTGGTTGACCACGACCTTCTCCAGGGCGGGGGTCCCGTGGAGCAGCGCGCCGTACTCGCCGTTGCCGGTGAGGAAGCCGTCGGTCCAGTCCGCGGCGGGCGTGGTGTCGTGGATCCCGCGCTCCGGGAGGGTGACCCGGGGCGGCACGGCGGCCGCGGCCCGGGGCGGCCGGAACCCGCCGGGCAGGACGACGGCGCCCGCGGTGGCGGCGGCCCCGGCGAGGAAGTGTCGGCGGCGCAGAGGGGGATCGGGCAGGCTCATGGTGGGGCTCCATTGGCCGGGTGGGGGAGGAAGGAGCAAAGGGGAGGCGCAGAGCGCCTGCGGTGCACACGGGCGGCTCGGCGCCGTGGTCCGGGCCCAATGCTGCACATGGTCACGCCCGGTGGGATGTTAGCGTGAACATCGGGTTGCAGCCGAGTTTCGAGGACGAGTCGGCCCGCGTCAAGGCCTGGTCCCCACAAGCTATTTGGTCTCTACGGCCGGTCGGCCTCGCCCGCGGCCCCCCACCCGGAGCCCCTGGCGGACGCTTGACACCTCCCCCGGTCTTCCGATGTCATGAGAGCCCTCGCCTGTTTGAACGCGTTTAATTTTGTCACCCCCCCCGTTTGATCCCTCCCCCGTGCCCGTCGGACGGACCGGAGCCGGGGGAAACGCGCGGCGAGTCTCGCAACAGGTTCGCGATCCCGCCCGGATCGCAGCCGCCTCACCCCCAGAGGAATCCCATGGCGCAGCCCCGACCCGTTCCCGCGAACGCACCGGCAGTCACCGTGCCGCCTTCGCCTCGACGGTGCTGAGACCGTTCACCTCGATCCCCGCGAAGTGACCCACCCCGAAGTCACCTTGCTCCGGCTCCCCCACATCCCTTTCAGCCGTAAAGGAACTCCCCCCTCATGAACGACCAATCCAGACCCGGTGTCAGTCGGCGCGCCCTCCTCGGCAGCGCGGCCGCCGTGGCCGGCGCGGCCGCGCTGCCGGCCGCGCTGCGCAGGGCGACGGCCGCCCCGGCACCGTCGGGCACCGGCACGATCGCCGACGTCAAGCACGTGGTGATCTTCATGCAGGAGAACCGGGCCTTCGACCACTACTTCGGTTCCCTCAGCGGAGTCCGCGGCTTCGGCGACCGCAACGCGGTGAAGCTCCCGAACGGCGAGCCGGTGTGGCACCAGCCCGCGTCCGGTGGCACCGGCTCCATCCTGCCCTTCCGGATGGACACCACGACCACCTCCGCCACGTGCGCGGAGGCACCCGCCATGAACTGGCCTGTCGACCTCGCCGTCTGGAACGGCGGCCGGTACGACCGCTGGAACACGGCCAGGGACCCGGGTGTCGGGATGGGCTACTTCACCCGCCCGGACCTGGACTTCTACTACCGGCTCGCCGACGAGTTCACCATCTGCGACCACTACTTCCAGTCCACCCTGACCCAGACCAACCCCAACCGGCTGCACGCCTTCACCGGCAGCAACGGCCTCTCGGTGGGTGAGGCCGCGGTCATGGACAACACGTGTCCGGAGCCGGGGTTCGGCTGGACCACCTATGCCGAACGCCTGGAGTCGGCCGGCGTCAGCTGGAAGGTCTACCAGCAGACCGACAACTTCGACGACAACGCGCTCGCCTGGTTCGCGACCTTCAAGCAGTCCGGCCCCGGCCAGGCCCTCCACGACAAGGGGATCGCCACCGTCGCCGACCTCGTCTCGGCCTTCGGCGAGGACGTCGCCCGGGACACGCTGCCTCAGGTCAGCTGGATCGTCGCGCCGGAACACCTGTCCGAGCACGCGAACCACCGCCCCGCCGACGGCGAGAACCTCACGGCGCGGTTACTCGCCGCACTCGCCGCCAACCCGGCCGTCCAGGACAAGACCGTGTTCATCCTCAACTACGACGAGAACGGCGGCTTCTTCGACCACGTGCCACCGCCCATGCCGCCGACCTCCGAGGCCGACGGGCTGTCCACGGTCACCACCGCCGGGGAGATCAGCGGCGGGAAGCCGATCGGGCTGGGCTTCCGCGTGCCGCTGATCGTCGTCTCCCCGTGGACCCGCGGGGGGTACGTCTGTTCCGAGGTCTTCGACCACACCTCCGTCATCCGCTTCTGCTCCGAGGTGTTCGGTGTGGCCGAGCCGAACATCAGCCCCTGGCGCCGGGCGGTCACCGGGGACCTGCGGTCCGCCTTCGACTTCACCTCCCCGCAGAGTGGTTGGCCGGACCTCCCGAACACCGGCGGCTACCCCGGGCAATCCGCCGCACAGTGCCGCGACCTCCCCGCGCCGAGGGTGCCCCGCGTGCAGACCCTCCCGGTGCAGGAGGCCGGGCACCGCAAGGCCCGGGCCCTGCCGTACGCCTTCGAGGCCTCGGGGCGAGTCACCCCGGAGGCCTTCCGGATCGACATGGTGAACAGCGGCACCGCCGGGCAGTGCGTCCACCTCTACGCCAACGCCTTCCGGAAGGACGGGCCCTGGCGACACACGGTGGAGGCGGGCAAGAGCCTGACCGACCACTTCGTCCAGGGCACGCCGGCCGGCTCCTACGACCTCTCCCTCTACGGTCCGAACGGCCTGCACCGACGCTTTCGCGGCAACCGGCTCACCGCCACCACCGCCGGGCACGCCAACCCGGAAGTCACCGCGCAAGCAGACGTCCCGAACGGCCGTCTCACGCTCACCATGACCAACAGCGGCACCGCCCCGTGCACCGTCACGGTCACGGCCGGCGCCTACCGCACGGACGGTCCCTGGACGTTCCACCTGCCCGCCTCCGCGACCGTGCGGAACTCCTGGACGATCACCGACAGCAGCTGGTGGTACGACCTCACCGCCACCGCCGACACGGCCGACGGCTTCCTGCGCCGGTTCGCCGGCCACGTGGAGAACGGAGCCGAGAGCATCACCGATCCGGCCGCCGGCGGCGCCCCCGGGGCCGGCCTCCGGTAGGCCGGGGGTTCGGCGGGCGGGGCCCGGCACGGCCCCGCGCCCGGCGCCCCCCCCGAG
>NZ_JBHXKE010000387.1:0-5798 GCF_042722765.1 Kitasatospora sp. NPDC058406 | reverse complement strand
CCAACATCCGGGGGGTGGAGTCGCCCGTCCACACCACCGGTTTTTTGCGATTCGGGGCGTGCGGCGGGGTGGCCACGTCCCCCCCGTCCGGCGGCCCGCCCGCCCCCGGGCCGGGGCGGGCCCGGGCCTCCGGCACGTCCGGGTCAGAGCGCGCCGGGACGGACCAGCCCGCTCTCGTACGCGTACACCGCCGCCTGCACCCGGTCGCGCAGCTGCAGTTTGGTCAGCACGTGGCCGACGTGCGTCTTCACCGTCGTCTCGCTGACGAACAGCTCCGCGGCGATCTCCGCGTTCGACAGCCCGCGCGCCACCAGCTTCAGCACCTCCAGCTCCCGCTCGGTCAGCGCGTTCAGCGCCTGCGGCGGGGCCTCCTCACCGGAGGGCAGCTTGGTGGCGTACATGTCCAGCAGCCGCCGGGTGATCGACGGCGCCAGCATCGCCGCACCGTCCGCCACCACCCGGATCGCCTGCACCAGCTCCTCGGCCGGCACGTCCTTCAGCAGGAAGCCGCTCGCACCCGCGCGCAGCGCCTCCACCACGTACTCGTCCAGGTCGAAGGTGGTCAGCACCAGCACCTTGGCCGGGCCGTCCCGCCCCGGACCGGCGATCCGGCGGGTCGCCTCCACGCCGTCCATCCGCGGCATCCGGATGTCCATCAGCACCACGTCGGGCTGCAGCGCCCGCACCTGGTCCAGGGCCTGCTGGCCGTCGCCGGCCTCGCCGACCACCACCAGGTCGGACTCGGCCTCCAGGATCATCCGGAAACCGGTGCGGAGCAGCGGCTGGTCGTCGACCAGCAGCACTCGGATCGTCACCTAGGACTCCTTGCTCATCGGATCCCCCGTGGGATCGTCCTCGTCAGACGTGCGCGCCAGCGGCAGCGGGTACGGCGGGGGCGTGCCGCCGAACTCCGGGCAGCTGGCCTGGTGGTCGCACCAGCCGCAGAGCCGGTTGCGGGTCGCCGGGAAGTCACCGGTCGCCACCGCGTGGCCGATCCGCTCCCACAGCGCCAGCAGCTTGCGCTCCACCGCGAGCAGGTCGGCCTCGTCCGGGTCGTAGCTGACCACGTCCCCGCCGCCGCCCAGGTAGACCAGCTGCAGCCGCCGGGGGATCACGCCCTTCCACCGCCAGACCACCAGCGCGTAGAACTTCATCTGGAACATCGCCTTGCCCTCGAAGTCCCGCGAGGGCGCCCGGCCGGTCTTGTAGTCGACCAGCCGCACCTCGCCGGTGGGGGCGACGTCCACCCGGTCGATGTAGCCGCGCAGCAGCAGCCCGGAGTCCAGCGCCGTCTCCACGTAGAGCTCGCGCTCCACCGGATGCAGCCGGGTCGGGTCCTCCAGCCGGAACCACTGGGCGAGCAGCTTCTCGGCGTCGGCCAGCCAGAGGGTCAGCGCCGCGCCGTCCGGGTCCTCCGGGAAGAGGCCGGACAGCTCCGGGCGCTCGCCCAGCAGCCGCTCCCACTGCGGGCGCAGCAGGCCCAGGGCCCGCTCCGGCGTCCGCTCGGCCGCCGGGCTGTCGAACAGCCGCTCCAGCACCGCGTGCACCAGGGTGCCCCTGGTCGCCGCCGAGCTCGGCGGCTCCGGGAGCCGGTCGATCACCCGCAGCCGGTACAGCAGCGGGCAGGTCAGGAAGTCCCCCGCGCGGGACGGGGACAGGCCGGTCGGGGGCGCCGCCGGGCGGGGCGCGACCACCTCGGCGCTGCTGGTGTCGGTCTGCTGCATACCCCGACCCTATTGCCCTGCGCCGTCATCCCGCTGCCACGGTGCTGCCGGAACCCGCCACGGGGTATGAGGCAGGGAGAAGCGAGGGGCGCGCGGCGCCCGGCCGTCCCGATCACGTAGCGTGGGCGCACCGGCGTGAGGCGCGGCGCGGGGGAGACGGACGAAGGGACACCGGTGAGCGACAGCAGGGGGCAGCAGACCTCCGACCAGCCACCGCACGGCGGCGGCAACCGTCCCGGAGCCCCGCCGTCCGAGGACCCGGAGCCCCGCGGCGGCATCCTGGTGGGCCGCCCCTTCGGCGTCCCGGTGTACGTCACCCCGTCCTGGTTCGTCATCGCCGCGCTGATCACCTGGGTCTTCGGCGGCCAGCTCGACCGCGTCCTGCCCGAGCTCGGCGGCGCCCGCTACCTCGTCGCGTTCTCCTTCGCGGTCGCGTTCTACGGCTCCGTCCTGGTGCACGAGCTGGCCCACACGCTGGTCGCGCTCCGCTACCGGCTCGGTGTCCGCCGCATCCAGCTCCAGTTCTTCGGCGGCGTCTCCGAGATCGAGAAGGAGGCCGAGAGCCCCGGGCGCGAGTTCTGGCTCGCCTTCGTCGGACCGCTGCTCTCGCTGGTCCTGGGCGGTCTCTTCTTCCTCGCGCTCCAGGCCGTCGAGTTGACCACCGTCCCCGGGGTGCTGCTCACCGGCCTGATGGTCTCCAACCTCGTCGTCGCCGCCTTCAACCTGCTGCCCGGCCTGCCGCTGGACGGCGGCCGGATGCTGCGCGCCGTGGTCTGGGCGGCCACCGGCCGCCCGATGGCCGGCACCGTCGCGGCCGCCTGGGCCGGCCGCGGCCTGGCCGTCGCCGTGCTGATCGGGCTGCCCCTGGTCAGCGCCGCCCGCGACCTCGAACGCAGCCGCACCGACACCATGATCGACGCCGTCCTGGCCGCCGTCCTGGCCGCCGTCATCTGGAACGGCGCCGGCGGCGCCCTGCGCAACGCCCGGCTCAAGGAGGTCCTGCCCGGGCTGCGGCTGCGCGACCTCGCCCGCCGGACCGTCGAGGTCACCGCCGACACCCCGCTCGGCGAGGCCATGCGCCGCGCCGGCGAGGCCGGGGCCGGTGCCGTCGTCGTGGTCGACGGGCGCGGCGACCCGATCGCCATCGTCCGGGAGTCCGCCGTCCGGGGCATCCCCGAGCACCGCCGTCCCTGGGTCGCCGTCGGCCCGCTCGCCCGCGACCTCGAACCCGGCCTGCGGCTCTCCGCCGACCTCGCCGGCGAGGACCTGCTGCGCGCCGTCCGGGCGACCCCGGCCGGCGAGTACCTGGTCGTCGAGGAGGACGGCCGGGTGTACGGGGTGGCCGCGCTCACCGACATCGAACAGCGTCTGACCGCGGCGGTCACCGGCCGGTCCTGACCGCGCCGCCGGGGCCGACGATCACCCCGGTCGGGCGGGGCCGTCCGCTTCCCTTAGGATTGTCCGCATGTCCGAACCGACCGGTGCCACCCGCCGACGCGGGCCCTTCCAGGTCGGGGACCAGGTCCAGCTGACCGACCCCAAGGGCCGCCACTACACGTTCACGCTCCAGGCCGGGAACCAGTTCCACACCCACAAGGGTGCGTTCCCCCACGACGAGCTGATCGGCGCCCCCGAGGGCACGGTCGTGCGCACCACGGGGAACGTCCCGTACCTCGCGCTGCGCCCCCTGCTCCCCGACTACGTCCTGTCCATGCCGCGCGGCGCCGCCGTGATCTACCCCAAGGACGCGGGGCAGATCCTGGCGATGGCCGACATCTTCGCGGGCGCCCGCGTGGTGGAGGCCGGCGTCGGATCCGGCGCGCTCTCCACCTACCTGCTGCGCGCCGTCGGAGACACCGGCATGCTCGCCTCCTACGAGCGCCGGCAGGACTTCGCCGACATCGCCAAGGGCAACGTCGAGCGCTACTTCGGCGGGCCCCACCCGGCGTGGAAGCTCACCGTCGGCGACCTCCAGGACAACCTGGTCGAGGCCGACGTCGACCGCGTCATCCTGGACATGCTCGCCCCCTGGGAGTGTCTGGACGTCGCCTCCAAGGCGCTCGTCCCCGGTGGCCTCATCTGCTGCTACGTGGCCACCACCACGCAGATGTCCAAGACCGTCGAGGCGCTGCGCGAGCACGGCACCTTCACCGAGCCGCAGGCCTGGGAGACCATGGTCCGCACCTGGCACCTGGAGGGCCTGGCGGTCCGCCCGGACCACCGGATGATCGGTCACACCGGCTTCCTGCTCACCTCCCGCCGGCTGGCCGACGGCGTCGAGCCGCCGCTGCGCCGCCGCCGCCCGGCCAAGGGCGCCTACGGCGAGGACTACGACAACGGGTCGCCCGAGCGCTCGTTGCAGGAGCGCGCCGCGGCCCGCGCCGCAGCCCGTACCGAGACCGACGGTCCGACCGACCTCGGCTAGCACTCCGTCGAAGGGGCGGTACGCGTCGTCGTACCGCCCCTTCGCGCTGCCCGGAGGGGCACCCCGGGCCCTCCGACGGCCGCCCCGGTGTGGGACGATGCTCGCTCACACAGACCACTGGAGGGGACGCCTGGTGGAGACCGCGGTCGGGACGACGGCTGGACAGCACACTTCCGGACGGCAGGGCCCCGGGGGCGGCACCGCGCCCGGCCGGGCCGGGACCGCCCCCTGGCACTGGGCCCTCACCGTCGCCGGCTGCGCCGCCGTGGTGGCGGCCGCACTCGCCGCCGCCCCCGCGACCGGGACCCCCGGCCCGGCCCGGCCGACCCCGAAGGCCCTTCCGGCCGCCGTCGCCCCCGACCCGGCCGCGGCCGAACTCCCCCTGGACTGCGGACCGTTCCCGGTCAAGATCGCCATCAGCTTCGCCGCCGACCTGGGCGACGGCCGGCCCGGCACCGTCGCCGCCGCGCACTGCGCGGCCGAGAACGGCACCCCGCCGGACGCCGTCTACCTGCTCGGCCCCGGCCCCGCCGGCGGCCGACCCGTCGTCCTGGCCACCCTGCTGTCGGAGCGTGAGAACCTCACGGTCGGCCGGCTGGCGCTGCGCAGCGACGGGGCCGTGACCGGCCACGCCCAGGGCTACTCCGGTGACGACGTGCCGCGCTTCGAACCGGACATCTCACTCGACCTCACCTGGACGCGCAAGGGCGGCGGCTGGGACCGTTCCCAGACCGCCGCCCCGCTCAGCCGGACCTGAACTCCGCCAGGACCGGGGGCGCCTACTCCGCGTCCGGGCCGTACACCTCGACCCGGTCGGCGGCCCGGCGGACGTGGATGCAGTCGCCCGGGCAGTCCTTCACCGAGTCCACCACGTCCTGAAGGAGCGTCAGCGGCACCGGCACCGTCTCGCCGGGCTGCTGGCGCAACTCGTCGTCGGCGCCCTTCACATAGGCCAGGCCGTCGATGTCCAGTTCGAAGACCTCGGGCGCGTACTGCGCGCAGATGCCGTCGCCGGTGCACAGATCCTGGTCGATCCAGACCTCCAGTGGTCCGGTCTCCGTCTCCGACTCGCTCACCGACATGCTTTTCCGCCGTTTCTGTCCCGGGACGTCCCCGCGCGGGGCATTCCCGCCATTCGTACAACGATCGGACCTCAGGCAGCGGTCGCGATCGGATATCGACTCGATCGACGATACATCTGGTCCGCTTTGGCCGGTGCGCGGTGGGTATCCCCCTAGCAGAGGGGAAGCACGCGAGGGCGAAGATCGGACACGCCCGTTCCATCTTTCTTGATCTAGGGGTTTACGGACCCCTGGTCCCAGGTAGGGTCTGGAAGCGTCCAGCTCCCCGGAGGAGGTGAGGACCGTGGCAGCCCACGATGACGACTACAACCGCAGCACCGGCAGGCCCGCTCGTGGTTCCGACGAGACCGCTCAGGTCTCGTACCTTGAGCAGGAAATCGCCGTCCTGCGCCGCAAGCTCGCCGACTCGCCGCGCAATTCGAGAGTCCTCGAAGAGCGGATCGTCGAGCTCCAGACCAACCTGGCCGGCGTGACCGCCCAGAACGAACGGCTCGCCTCCACCCTGCGAGAGGCCCGCGACCAGATCGTGGCCCTCAAGGAGGAAGTGGACCGGCTGGCACAGCCCCC
>NZ_JBHXKE010000386.1:0-5904 GCF_042722765.1 Kitasatospora sp. NPDC058406 | reverse complement strand
GACGATCTTCGCGGAGGTGGTGGCGCGGGTGGGGGCGGCCGCGTTAGAGCTTGCGAAGTCCACTGAGGACCCTTTCGAGCAGCGTGACGTCGGGCGTTCCGCCCGACTCGCCCGCGGCGGCGGGCTGGTGGATGGCGACGAGGCCGGCCTCGGCCAGGTCGGCGACGAGGATGCGGGCGACACCGAGCGGGACGCCGGCCAGTGCGGAGATCTCCGCGATGGACTTGACCTCACGGCAGAGGTTCACGATCCGGGCGTGCTCGGGCAGCAGGCCGCCGGTGCGCTCGGCGGAGCCCGTCGTCGAGATCAGCGCCTCGATCGCGAGCTGGTACCGGGGCCGGGTGCGGCCTCCGGTCATCGCGTACGGGCGGACCAGCGGCTGCTGCTCGTAGCCGTCGGACTGCCCGCCGTAGCCGCTGCCGTACCCGCTGCCGTACGAGCCGGCGGGTGTCGAAGGCGGGGTCATGGGTCCTCCTTGTGCTGCAGCCTGGGGCAGCCGGTTCCAGCTGGGGTGGTTGCCAGCTGAGGCGAAATCAGCTGCCTGAGGGTAGCTGAGGGTGGAACGCCGGGTCCGGTCGGGTCGGACCCGGCGGGGAGGTGGGACGGGTGGGGTACCCGCTCAGTGCACTCAGTGCAGGAGACTGCCCTGGAGTTCTGCGCGGAGTGCGGGGGTGAGGACGGCGCCGGCCCGGTCGACGAGCAGGGCCATCTCGTATCCGACGAGACCGATGTCGGAGTCGGGGGCGGCCAGGACGGCGAGTGCCGAGCCGTCGCTGACGGCCATCAGGAAGAGGAAGCCCCGTTCCATCTCGACGACGGTCTGGTTGACCTCGCCGCCCTCGAAGATCCGGCTGGCGCCGGTGGTGAGGGAGGTGAGGCCGGAGGCGACGGCGGCGAGCTGGTCGGCGCGGTCGCGGGGGAACCCTTCGGACATGCACAGCAGGAGGCCGTCCGCGGAGACCACCACCGTGTGCGACACCCCGGGGGTGTTGTCCACGAAATTGGTGATCAGCCAGTTCAGGTTCTGTGCGGCCTGGCTCATCTGATTCAACTCAACGCTCCTGATGATCTGCGGCGTTGCCGTCGGTCCGGCCCCCGAAACTATCGAACCCGGGCTGCTGGGCACCATGGCGGAATCCGGCCTGATTGCCCTGGGCCTGGCCCTGAGGCTGGCCCGGGCCCTGGCCGGCGGCCTGCTCGGCGCCGACCCGGCGGCCCTGCTGGATACCGCGGCGAAGGTTGGTCAGACGGCCCCGCACCTCCTCGGGAGCGCGGGACACCTGAGGACCGGTCAGCGGGGACGACTCGGCGGTCCCGGAGACCAGGTTGGCCTGCGGGGTCCGCCGGGGGAGGCCCGACATGGTGACGCCGCTGGTCGAGGGCTCGCGGACCTGCTCGGCCCGCCGCCAGCGCTCGTCGTTGGCGGACGGACGCCACGGGGCGTCGTCGAGACCGTCCTGCGGACCCTGCGGACCCTGCGGAGCCTGGGCCTGGGCGTGCTGGGCCTGGGCCTGCGGAGCAGGGCCCTGGGGAGCCTGGCCCTGCGGGGCCTCGGCGCGCGGCTGCGGCTGCTGCTGCTGGGCCTGGGCGGCCCGACGGGCCTGCGGAGCCGGGCGACCCGGTGCCTCGTCGAAGCCCGGCGCGGTGGTCCCGGGACGGCGCGGCTGGTACCCCCGCGGCCGGGACCCCGGCTGGCCCGGGCGGGCCTCCTCGCCGTACCGGGCCTGCTCGGCCGGGGCGCCGCCGTCGGACGGACCGGTGGGCAGGGCCATCGGCTCCGGACGGGCCGGCGGCTGCTGGGGCTGCTGCTGGGCGGCCTGCTCCGGACGGACCGGCTCCGGGAGTGCCGGGTTGGGCACGCTCGGAAGGACCGGCTCGACCAGGCCGAGGCCCAGCGGGTCGCGCGGGTCGATGTCACTGGCCTCGAACCGGGGGCGGGCGAACTGCTGGGTGCTCTCCAGCGACGCGGACTCGGCCGACGGCAGCGGCTGGGCGGCCTGCTGCTGCTGGATCTGCTGCGGCTGCTGGCGGGGCTGGCCCTGCTGCGGCGGGAGCTGCGGCTGGCGGCCCTGCGGCGGCGCACCCGCTCCGGGGCGCTGCGGACGACCCTGACCCGGGCCCTGCGGCCCCTGGGGACCCTGCGGACCCGGCCGGCCGGGGGCCTGTCGGCCCTGGCCCGGCTGGTTCTGGCCCTGCGGAGCCTGGCCCTGCGGGCCCTGTCCCTGTCCCTGGCCCGGCCGCTGGCGCTGCGGGAGCCCGTCCTGCGGACGGTTGCCCGGGCGGGTGCCCTGCGGCGCACCGCCGGGTCGGCCGGGCTGGTCGGCCCAGCCGTGCTGCGGCTGTTCGGCGGTCCGGGCGGCCGGGCCGCCCTCGGCCCGCGGCCGCTCCTGACCGGGGCGCCGACCGGCACCGGGGCCGGCCTGCGGAGCGCCGGCCTGCGGAGCGCCGGCCTGCGGACCACCGGTCTGCTGGCCGCGGCGGGGCAGACCACCGGGGCCGCCCTGCGGCGCACCGCCGGGGCCGCCCTGGGCCGGGCCCTGCCGGCCCGGGGTGCGCTGCGGCAGGCCGCCCTGCTGGCCGGCGGCGGGCCGACCACCCTGCGGGTTCTGCGGGTTCTGCTGGCTCTGGGCGCCGGCCCGGCCGGCCGGGGCCGCCGGGGTCTCGCGCAGTGCCTGGCCGACCTGCCGGGTCGGCAGGCCGCCCTGACCGCCGGGACCGCCCTGACCGGCGGGGGTATTCGGTCCGCCGGGACCGCCCTGGCCGAGCTGCGGCCGGTTCTGCGGGGTGCCGCCCGGCGCGCCCTGGCCGAGTGCGGCCGGGGCACCGCCCGGGCCGCCGGGCATCTGACGCTGCTGGCGCGGCGTCGGGGCGACCCCGCGCTGCTGCTTGGCCTGCGCCGGGCCGGGCCGGCCGGCGCCGCGGCGGTCGGCGGAGTTGGTGACGTCCACCGGGAGCATGACCAGCGCGGTGGTGCCGCCGGAGTCGCTGGGGCGGAGCTGGATCCGGATGCCGTGCCGCAGGGACAGGCGACCGACCACGAAGAGGCCCATGCGGCGGGAGACGGAAACGTCCACCGTCGGCGGGTTGGCGAGGCGCTCGTTGATCTCGGCGAGGTCGTCCGGGCTGAGGCCGATACCGGTGTCGTGGATCTCGACCAGCACCCGGCCGTCCGGCAGCGCGTGGCCGGTGACCCGGACGCGGGTCTGCGGGCTGGAGAACGAGGTGGCGTTCTCCAGCAGCTCGGCGAGCAGGTGGACGAGGTCGTTGACGACGCGGCCGGCGACCTCGGCGGACGGCACGGAGGCCAGTTCGATGCGCTCGTACTGCTCCACCTCGGAGGCGGCGGCGCGGAGCACGTCGACCAGCGGGACGGGGCGGGTCCAGCGGCGGCCCGGGTCCTCACCGGCGAGGACGAGGAGGTTTTCGCCGTTGCGGCGCATACGGGTCGCGAGGTGGTCCAGCTTGAAGAGGTTGGCCAGCTGGTCCGGGTCGGCCTCGCGGCTCTCCAGCTCGGAGATGAGCGACAGCTGGCGCTGGATGAGGCCCTGGCTGCGGCGCGACAGGTTGGTGAACATCGCGTTGATGTTGCCGCGGAGGAGGGCCTGCTCGGCGGCGAGGCGGACGGCCTCGCTGTGCACCATGTCGAAGGCGTGGGCCACGTGGCCGATCTCGTCCGCGGAGTCGACGGCGACCGGTTCGACGGTGACGTCGACGTCGTGCGGGTCGCTCTCGGAGAGCGTCTTGACCAGCTCCGGGAGCCGCCGCTCGGCGACGTCCTCGGCCGCGGCCTGCAGACGGGTCAGCGAGCGCACCATCGAGCGGGCGATCAGACCGGCGCCACCGAGGGCGACGAGCAGCACGAGCGCGACGGCGGCACCGATGATCAGGGCCTCGGTGTCGGCCTGGGACTGGAGCTCCTGGGCCTTGCCGTCGAGGTCCTCGATGAGCTTGGACTCGATGCGGCGCTCGGCGGAGATCTTGGCGGTGGACTGCTCGTACCAGTCCTTGAAGCTGACGGTCTCGCTCTGGTGGATACCGCTCTGCTGGAGGATCGAGCGCGCGTAGCGGTCGGCCGCGGCGACCACCGAGTTGTAGCTCAGCTGGCCGCGCAGGTTGTCCAGGTCGTGCGAGGTGTAGATGTTGTTGAAGCCGGTGAGCGCGTTGTCGTAGGACGAGCGCAGCCGGATACCGAAGGACTCGTCGCTCAGGCTGAGGTTGGGGCCGTCGGGGTTGGCGAGCGCGGCGCTGATCAGCGCACGCTGCTGCGACGTGGAGTTCTTGGCCAGCGAGAACTGCTGCAGGGCGCGGGTCGAGCGGACCAGCTCGCGGTTGTTGGAGGCGAGCGCGATGTCCTGGGTGATCGACAGCAGGTCGCGGATGATCACGTCGTAGGCGGTGATCGTGGCCTGGATGTTCTGGTTGTTCTGGTACGGCGTGCCACGGGCGTCGGAGACCGAGTTCAGGTCCTTGCGGATCTGGAAGAGCAGCGCCTTCCCGCCGGAGAGTTCGAGGTTCTCGAACTTGTCCGAGGACGCGGTGAAGGTGCGGCTGAGGTCGTCGGTGACCTTGCGGGCGGCGACGATGTCGTCGTCCAGCGGTGCGTTCGGCTTGGCGGTGATCGGGCCGGCGCTGATGTCCCGCTCGTTCTGCAGCGCGTTGGCGAGGTCGGTCGCCTTCTTGGCCAGATCGGAGAGGTTGGCCATCTGGGCCAGCTGCTGCGAGGTTTCGAGCGAGGTCTGGATGCGCAGGCCACCGAGGACCAGCGCGACCATGACCGGCAGCGCGAGCAGGGCGATCAGCTTGCTCCGGATTCGCCAGTTGCGCATGGCGAGCCGGCTCACGCCCTTGGCCCGTCGGCGGGTCAGCGTGGTGCGGAGCTTGTCCCGGGTCGACTTCCGGTCCGCCCCGTCCTCCTCCGGCCGGCCGATCACCTCGGGCGCCGGTTCGGCCGGGCCGCCGGGCGTTGCCGCCTGCTGGGGGGCTGTCGTGGGCTCACGCGACTCCGGGTCACCCGCGGCGCCGCTACCCCTTTTGAAACGTCCCTGCACTGGCGTCGCAACCTCTGGACCGGGCGTCCCGCCGCGTCGCCGCAGCCTGGACGGTGTGGAGTTTCCATCCGCACCCCGGCCGGTCCGGGAGAGCGGGTCACCGGGGTGGACTACTCCCTACCCACGGTCCGTGGCATTCCAGCACAGCCGGGGAATCCCAACAAGGGCCGCCAGGGCACACCGGGCGGTGCTACCCACTGCGCGCGGGTTCTCACTGACTGTGCGCCAACCGGACCGGAATACCGCCTTTTTCGGACACTCGTCAGATGCATGCCAAGCGGGTCCGAGATCAACAAGAGTCGTAGAGCTTCGGATATGCCCGATATATCCGGTATGCCGGTAAAAGCTGATGCGGCGATATGTCGGATATAAGAGAATTGCTTCTCAATTTGTGAGCAAAATCACAGGTGTATGTGTAGCTTTGGTCACGGTCGCTGTGGAAAGAGATCCGTAACCTGGCTGTCTCCGGAGCGCGGCCCCGAATCAGCCTGCCCGGAATCTCCCCGAACCACTCAGGCCGGTGCCGATCCCCGGGGATCGCCCGGCCACGACCTTGAGGTGCTGACGCGATGTCCCAGGCGAAGAACGCCACCCAGTCCACGCTCTCCAGCGGTTCCACGGCGAACCCGCGCCGGACGACGCTGGCCTCGGTCGAGGACTTCGGCAAGGTCCCGGGCGCCCGCAGGGCCGAGGACGTCGCGACCTACGCCACCGAGCTGCCGTCCTCCACCGCCAACCCGCGTCGCACCGTGCTGATGGTCGCGCCGCTGGTGAACGTCCCGCAGAGCTGAGCCGTTCCGCGGGACCGTGCTGTCCCGCGGGTGGCGAAGGGCGCCGCGACCGACCCCTCCGGGCG
>NZ_JBHXKE010000385.1:0-5958 GCF_042722765.1 Kitasatospora sp. NPDC058406 | reverse complement strand
GCTCCGCGAACGCTCGCGACTCCAGCAGACCCACCGCCATACCCAGCCACTGACCACCCTGACCCGGATACACGAACACCACGTCCGAGCTGCCCAACGGCGACCCCGCGATCTGTCCCAGACCCGCGGCCACCGCCTCCAGACCCTCCACGTCCCACGCCACCGCCCGCACCGGGAGCGCCGCCCGGCCCACCAGCGTCGCGCCGGTGTCCGCCAGGGAGGCCCCTGCGGTGTCCAGGTGGTCGCGGACCACGGCGGCCTGGGCGCGCAGCCCCGCCTCGTCGGCCCCCGCCAGCGGCAGCGGAACGACGGGCGTGGTGCCCGCCGGTGCGACGGCCTCGGCCGGCGCCTGTTCGAGGACGACGTGGGCGTTGGTGCCGCTGAACCCGAAGGAGGAGACCGCGGCCCGGCGGGGGGTGTCCCCGGCCTGCGGCCAGGGCTGCGCGGAGGTGAGCAGCTCCAGCGCGCCCGAGGACCAGTCGATGTGCGGGGAGGGCTCGTCGACGTGCAGCGTCTTCGGCAGCACGCCGCGGCGCATGGCCTCGACCATCTTGATGATGCCGCCGACGCCCGCCGCCGCCTGGGTGTGCCCGAGGTTCGACTTCAGCGAGCCCAGCCAGAGCGGCTCGCCCTCGGCCCGGTCCTGGCCGTACGTCGCCAGCAGCGCCTGGGCCTCGATCGGGTCGCCCAGGCGCGTCCCCGTGCCGTGCGCCTCCACCGCGTCGACCTGGGCCGGGGTCAGCCGGGCGTCGGCCAGCGCGTCGAGGACCACCCGCTGCTGGGAGGGGCCGTTCGGCGCGGTCAGGCCGTTGGACGCACCGTCCTGGTTGACCGCGCTGCCCCGGACGACGGCGAGGACCGGGTGGCCCAGGCGAAGGGCGTCCGAGAGCCGCTCGACCAGCAGCAGACCGGCACCCTCGGCCCAGCCGGTGCCGTCGGCGGCGGCGGCGAAGGGCTTGCAGCGGCCGTCGGCGGCCAGGCCGCCCTGCCGGGCGAACTCGACGAACGTGCTCGGACCGGCCATCACGGTGACACCGCCCGCCAGCGCCATCGCGCACTCGCCCCGGCGCAGCGACTGCACCGCCAGGTGCAGCGCGACCAGCGACGACGAGCAGGCCGTGTCGATGGTGAGGGCAGGACCCTCCAGCCCGAAGGTGTAGGCGACGCGGCCGGAGATGATGCTCCCGGAGGTGCCGGTGGCCAGGTAGCCCTCGACGCCGTCCGGCAGCGTGGTGAGCTGGGCGGCGTAGTCGTGGTACATCACGCCGGCGAACACGCCGGTGCGGGAACCCTTGACGCCGAGCGGGTCCAGCCCGGCGCGCTCGAAGGTCTCCCACGCGCACTCCAGCAGCAGCCGCTGCTGCGGGTCCATCGCCAGGGCCTCGCGCGGGGAGATGCCGAAGACGGCGGGGTCGAACGCGCCCGCCTCGTCGAGGAATCCGCCCTCCTGGGCGAAGTCGCCCTCCTCCACCGCCCAGCCCCGGTCCTGGGGGAAGCCGGTGATCGCGTCGCGGCCGGCGTCCAGCAGGTCCCAGAGCTGACCGGGCGTGCGCACCCCACCGGGGTAGCGGCAGGCCATGCCGATGATCGCGATCGGTTCGGCGGCCTTCTCCTGGACGTCGACGAGGTCGCGACGGGCCTGACGAAGGTCGGCGGTCGCCCGCTTGAGGTAGTCGCGGAGCTTCGCTTCGGTGTCCATGTCTCGCCAACTCCAGTTGCTTGTGGGTCAGTTCGCGCCGATTAAGCGGAGGGTCGGTTCGCGCCGACCGCGCGGAGGGTCAGTTGATGCCGAGTTCGTCGTCGAGCAGGCTGAACAGCTCGGCGTCGTCGGCGGCGGCGATGTCCGCATTGGTGTCGGTGTCCGACGGGCCGTCGCCCGGCCCGTCGGTGCTCGCCCAGCCTGCGAGCATCGCCCGCAGCCGGAGCCCGACGGCGGTCCGGATCGCCTCGCTCGGGCTGCTCGCCGCCAGGCTCGCCTCCAGAACGGCGAGCTCGGCCAGGAGCGCCGCGTCACCCTCGACGGCCGCCGGGGCGAGCCGGTCGCGGAGGGCCTCGGCCAGCGCCAGCGGCGTCGGGTGGTCGAAGATCAGCGTCGGCGCGAGCCGCAGACCGGTGTCGGCGGCCAGACGGTTGCGGAACTCGACCGCGGTGAGCGAGTCGAAGCCCAGCTCGCCGAAGACACGGCCGTCGCCGATCCCCGCCGGGCCGGTGTGGCCGAGCACGGCGACCGCGTGGGTACGGACCAGGCCGAGCAGCGTGCGGGTCCGTTCGGCGGCGGTCATCGGGGCCAGCTGCGCGGTCAGTGCGCGGTCCCGGCCTGCGGCGACGGCAGGCCGGGCCTCCGCGCGGACCCCCGGCCGGGCCGGCGCCGGTACCAGACCGGCGAACAGCTCCGGGAGCCGTCCGGCCGCGGCCGCCGGCCGGAGCGCGGCCAGGTCGAGCCCGACCGGGGCGACCAGGGCGACGTCCGCGCGGAGGGCGGCGTCGAACAGGGCGAGCGCGTCCCCGGTGGGCAGCGGCACGATCCCGCCGCCCCGGAGCCGGTCGCGGAGACCGTCCGTCAGGGCGGCGCCGAGACCGGTCTCCCACAGCCCCCACGCCAGCGAGGTGGCGGGAACCCCTTCGGACCGCAGACGGGCGGCGTAGGCGTCCAGGAAGGTGTTGGCCGCGGCGTAGTTGGCCTGGCCGGCGTTGCCGAGAACGCCGGCGACGGAGGAGAACAGCACGAACGCCGCGAGCGGCCGGCCGGCGGTGGCCGCGCGCAGGTTGACCGCCGCGTCCACCTTGGCCGCCAGGACGGCCGCGAGCCGGTCGGGCGTCAACCGGGTGAGCACCGCGTCGTCCGTGACGCCGGCGGCGTGCACCACGGCGCCGACCTCGACGGGACCGAGCAGACGCCGGACGGCGTCCGGGTCGGCCAGGTCGCAGGCCGCGAGCCGCACCGCCGCCCCGGCGCCGGTCAGTTCGTCGACCAGGGCCTCGGCCCCGGGCGCGTCGGGGCCGCGCCGGCTGACCAGCAGCAGGTCCTTGACCCCGTGGGCGGCGACCAGGTGACGGGCCAGGTCCGCGCCGAGCGCCCCGGTGGCGCCGGTGAGCACGACCGTCCCGTCACCGAGGGCGGACGCGACCGGCGCGCCGCCGGCCGGGCCGCCGGTCACGGCCGCAGGAGGCTGCGCCGCGACCAGGCGCGGGACCAGCACCGCGCCGGAGCGGACCGCCGCCTGCGCGAGCCCCGCCTCGACGATGCCCGCGACGAGCGCGCGGCCGTCGGTGGCACCGGCGGTGGCGGTGTCGGTGTCGGTGTCGGTGTCGGTGTCGATCAGGGTGATCCGGCCGGGGTTCTCCGTCTGGGCGACGCGGACCAGACCCCAGAACGCGGAATGCGCCAGCCCCGTCACCGGGTCGGCCGGGCCCGTGGCCACCGCACCCGAGGTCAGCACCACCAGGTGACCGGCACCGGCCGGGTCGGCGAGCCACGCCTGGAGCGTGCCCAGGGCGGTTTCGAGTGCCCGCCGCACCTCGGCCGGACCGGCCTCGGGCGAGGCCGTGGCGTCGAGCAGGACGACCGGGGCACCGGACAGGGCGGGCATCGGCTCGCCGAGCGGCAGGCCGACCCAGCCTGCGGTGTCCCCGCCGCCGACCGCCACGGGCGAAGGCTGCCACTCCACCGTGTAGAGCCCGGCCGTGTCGGCCGCCGGGGCCGCACCGACCGGCCGCAGCGCGAGCCGCTCGATCTCGGCCACCGGCAGCCCGGCACCGTCCGCGATCACCAGGCGCACACCGCCGGGCCCGTCCGGGGTCAGCCGGACCAGCAGCGCGGTCGCGCCGCCGGACACCAGCCGGACACCGGACACCGCGAAGGGCAGGTGGACGTCCGTCCCGGTGACCAGACCGCCGGCGGCGACCGCGTGCAACGCGCTGTCCAGCAGGGCCGGGTGCAGCGCGAAGCCGGCGGGCGGCTCCGCGACCTCGACCTCGGCGAAGACCTCGTCCCCGGACTTCCAGGCCCTGCGCAGGCCCTGGAACGCCGGCCCGTAGCCCAGGCCCGCAGCCTCCATCGCCGGATAGAAGCCCGCGAGGTCGATCTCCTCGGCCCCCGCCGGCACCGTGACGGCGGCCGGGTCGCCGCCGGTCCGCTCCGACAGCAGGCCCGTGGCGTGCTCGGTCCAGGGCGCCTCGGCCCCGGTCCGCGAGTGGACGGTCACCGGCCGACCGGCCTCGTCGTCCGGCGCCCCGACCGTGACCCGGACCTGGACGGTCTCGCGGCCCGGCAGGACGAGCGGAGCCTTCAGCAGCAGTTCCTCCAGCACCGGGGCCCCCACCCGGGAGCCCGCCGCCAGGACCATCTCGAACAGCGCGGCACCCGGCACGACCGTGCGGCCGTGAACCGTGTGGTCGACCGCCCACGGGTGGGTCGCCCCGGACAGCGAACCGGTGAACAGCACCAGCCCGGAACCCGGGACCTCCGCCGCCGCACCGAGGATCGGGTGGCCGGTCCCGGTCAGGCCGAGCCCGGTGACGTCCCCGTCGACACCGGTCCGGGGCCGCGGCCAGAACCGCCGGTGCCGGAACGGGTAGGTCGGCAGGTCCGCGTCGGCCCGGCGCCCGACCAGCGCGCTCCAGTCGACGGGCTGGCCGTGGACGAACAGCTCGGCGACCGCCCGGAGCAGCGTGTGCGGCTCGGACCGGTCCCGGCGCAACGCGGTGACCGCGGTGAGCTCGGGATCGACGTGGCCGATCAGCCCGGTGAGGACGCCGTCCGGGCCGAGTTCCAGCACCCGACGGGCATCGAGGGCGGTGACGGCCTCGGCGAAACGCACCGGGCGCCGGACCTGGTCGACCCAGTACTCCGGGTCCGACCACTGACCGGGCGTCACCGGAGTGCCGGTCACCGTCGAGACGGCGGGGAGCACCGGGTCGTGGAAGGCCAGGCCGCTCACGACGGCCCGGAAGTCCGCCAGCATCGGCTCCATCAGCCGGGAGTGGAACGCGTGGCTGGTCCGCAGGCGGTTGGTCTTCCAACCCCGCTCGGTCACCAGCTCGGTGATCCGCACGATCTCGTCCTCGGTCCCCGACACGACCACCGCGGCCGGGCCGTTGACCGCCGCGAGGTCGATGTCCGGGAACGCCTCCCGAACCTCGGCCTCCGACGCCCCGACGGCCAGCATCGCGCCGCCCGGGGGCAGCGCCTGCATCAACCGGCCCCGCGCCGCCACCAGCTTCGCCGCATCCGCCAGGGAGAGGACCCCGGCGGCGTACGCGGCGGTGATCTCGCCGACCGAGTGACCGGCGACCACGTCCGGGGTCACGCCCCAGGAGCGCACGAGCGCGAGCAGCGCCACCTCGACCGCGAAGATCGCCGGCTGCGCCGAACCCGTACGGTCCAGCGACTCCGCGTCCAGCCCGTGCAGCGTCAGCCCCAGCACCTCGCACGCCTCGTCATAGGCGGTCGCGAACACCGGGAAGGTGTCGTACACCTCCCGACCCATGCCGACCCGCTGCGACCCCTGACCGGTGAACACCACCGCCAGCCGGCCCTCGACCGCCGTGCCGGTGACGATCCGGTCGATGACGATCCGGTCGGTGACGGCCCGATCGGTGACGGCCCGATCGGTGACGGCCCGATCGGTGAACGCGCTCAGGGAATCCTCCAGCGCGGAGCGGTCCTCGGCGAGGAGCACCGCGCGCTGCGGCAGCGCGGCCCGGCCCGCCAGGCCCGCCGCGAGCTGGTCGAGCGGGAGCTCACGGTGCTCGGCGATCCGACCCGCCAGCACGCGCAGGGCGTCCTCGTCGGCCGCCGCGAGCACGACCGGAGTGACCGGAAGCGCCGGGAGCGGTGCCTCGTCCGACGCGGTCGCGGGAACCGGTGCGCCCGACGGGGCTTCGAGGATGACGTGGGCGTTGGTGCCGCTGATGCCGAACGAGGACACCCCGGCCCGACGCGGCCGGTCGGTCGCG
>NZ_JBHXKE010000384.1:0-5970 GCF_042722765.1 Kitasatospora sp. NPDC058406 | reverse complement strand
CCCGGGGAGCGCAGCGCGGCCGGTCACGCGACCGCGCTGCGCGCCCCGGGGGGCCTCAGCCGTCCAGGGACGCCACGAAGGGCGACACCTTGGCCGGGTTCATCAACCACATGATCGTCTCGATCCCCTCGGTGGACACGTCCACGCAGAGGAGGGCCGTGGTGGCCCCGGCCGACGATATGAGAACGGCAGGCCGGCCGTTGGCCTCGACCCACCGGAGTTCCGTTCCGGGCCAGAACCGCGGGGCGAAGGCCACCAGGTACCTGGCCACGGGGAGACGCCCGACGACCGGGATCCTGGACGCGCCGCGCGTTCCTCCGCCGTCGGAGTAGCTGACGACGTCCGCGGCCAGCACCTTCTCCAGCACCGCGAGGTCGCCCGTCTGCGCGGCGCTGAGGAACACCTCCAGGAGGCGCCGGTGCTCGGCGGAGCTGACACGCTCCCGGCGTGCGGCGGCCAGGTGCTTGCGCGCCCGGCTCACCAGCTGACGGGTGTTGGCCTCACTGGTCTCCAGGATGTCCGCGATCTGCCGGTAGGGGTAGTCGAAGGCCTCCCGGAGGACGTAGGCCGCCCGCTCGACCGGGTTCAGCCTCTCCAGGAGCCGGAGGACGGCCAGTTCGAGCGCCTCGGCCCGCTCGGCCCCCACCTGGGGATCCGCGCCGGTGTTGACCGGCTCGGGCAGCCACGGACCGACGTACGACTCGCGCCGGACCCGGGCGGACTGGGCGAAGTTGATGGCCAGACGGGTGGTGACGGTGGCCAGGAACGCGGCGGGTTCGAGGATGTCCGCGCGGTCGGTGTTCTGCCACCGCACCCATGCTTCCTGGACGATGTCCTCGGCCTCCACCGTGCTGCCGAGCACCCGGTAGACGATGCCGAAGAGTCGCGGGCGTATCGCGAGGAAGTCCTTCGCCGCCCGGTCGAGCGAATTGGCGTCGGCGCCGGCGTCCATGATCGTCCCTTCCAGCCGTGAGGGCCTCATGGTACAAGCCGTTCGAGTACGGTGCGCACGCGGTCGGGAGAGATCGTCCTGAGGGCCGATCCGAGCTGAAACCCCCTGTGGGCAGCGGTCGTTCGCGACCTGCGGACGTCCGTGTCACAACGCCGGGGAGTGTCCGGTCATTATCGTCGAACGGCCGGGGGAGCGCGGCGGCCGGGCCTCCGCCGGACGGTGCGCCGCCCCCCGGAACGGTGAACCGACGGAGGGGTACGAGGCGATGACGGTCAAGGACACGGCGCACGGGCACGGGCACGGGCACGGGCACGGAGCCGACCACGGTGGCGCGTCGGAGGGTTGGACGAGGGCGGCGACGATGCTGCAGGACGCCTCGCCGATCACGGTCCCCGAGGGGGCCTCGGCGATGACCGTCCACATCGAGTGGGCACCCGGCGACCCCGGCACTCCGCCGCACCGCCATTCGGGGCCGGCCTTCGGGTACGTCGTCGAAGGTGCCGTCCGCTTCGAACTCGAAGGCGAGCCCGAGCGGGTGGTCGAGGCAGGCGGCACGTTCTGGGAGCCGGGCGGTGACGTGATCCACTACCAGGACGGCAACGCGCTGACGGACGCCCGGACCCGGTTCGTGGTGACGATGATGTGCGCGCCGGGCAAGCCCATGCTCGAACTGGTCGACCAGGACGAGCTGGAGAAGCGCGTGCACCTGCGTGCGCCCCGGCCGACCGGGGACCGCTGACCGGTCGGCGTGCCGCGACCGTCGGCCCGCTGGTCCGTCGGTCCGTCGGCCAGCCGTGACCGCCCCGCGCGTCGTCGGGCCGGCGCTGCGAGGGTTCCCGGCAGCATCCGCGCCCGACGGTTCGCCGTCGCCGTGGCGGAGGGGGAGCCGTCGACACGGGGGCGGGCCGGTGAGCGGGAGTCAGCCGGCGGTCCGCGAGGGCGGGGTGTCCCCGGAACCACCTGCGAGGGGGATGTCCGCGACCGGTTCCCAGGAGAGTTCCCAGGCCGACTCGCCGTCCGGCCGGGGGGACAGGCGGAACTGCACGTCGAGCAGGCGGAGGCCGGTGAAGCGGAGGCGCGCGTGGCTCGGCGCCAGGCTCCGCAGCGCCGTCTGCAACGCGTCGGAGGACGCCTCGGCCCAGGCGTAGCCGAGCGAGATGTGGTGTCGGCCGCCGTTGTGGAGCAGTGCGCCGGGCCCGCGGACCTCGCGGATCGCGTCGCGGACCCGCTCGCGCAGCTCGACGAGTCCGTCGTCGGGGGACAGGTCCAGGAACGCGCCGAAGCGGTTGGCGATCGGGGAGCCGGCCGTGACCTCCAGCGGGCCCGTGGCGGCCACGTGCTTGCGCAGGGCGGCGACGAGGTCGTCGCGCTCGTCGGCCGTGATCCTGTCCGCGGTGGTGTCGGCGATCATCTCGACGGTGCAGTGCAGCGTGTCGTCACCGATCGGGGTGATCGGGTAGGAGCTCATCGCGCTTCGGCACGCGCCGACCAGGCGGGCCAGCGGGCCGTTGCTCCTCACGTCCGGGACGGCGTAGACGTGCAGGACGCGGGCGCCGTCGGGCCACGGCGCGCCCTGGAACCTCGGAACGAACTTCTCCACGATCACGACTCCTCGGCATCGGCATCGGCATCGGCATCGGCATCGGTATCGGCGGAGTCGAAGTCGGTCGGTGGAACCCGGTGCCGGGACATCCCAGGGGCCGCCGAGAGGCTCCGACGCCAGGGTGTCCAGTCTGCCGTGGAGGGCGGGGCGTCACCTCCGGTTTCGTGATTTCCGGCGGCCACCCCCGGTCCGGATGCTCCGCGCCCGCAGGCGCCGGCCGGCCGGTCGGCGGAGGTCGGAAAATCGCACCGGAAGTCGATCACACGCGAGACTTTCGGAGACAGCCCCTCGCCACGGCCCCTCGCGACAGTGGTCCCCATGCACGAAACGACGACCAAGCGACGCAACGGCTGCCTGATCGGCTGTGGGGTGATCGGGGTGCTCCTCCTCGTTCTCCTCGCCCTCGGAGGCTGGCTGCTCTACAGCAACTACCGCGACGGTTTCATTGAGGGGAAGGAGTACGACGCCGTCCAGGTCGGCACCCCGGAGGCGGACGTCCGCCGCGAACTGCCGGACGGCGAAAGCTTTTTCACCAGGATCCTCGCCGAGGACCTGAGCAGGGGCGAACCGGCCGTGCCCGAGGGTTCCGGGTGCCTGCGCCTGCTCTCCACGGAATCCGCAGAGCGGAACGACGACGTGATCGTCTTCCGGTTCTGCTTCCGCAACGGCACCCTGGCGGAGAAGACCTCGTACACGGTTCGGGGCTGACGCCGCGTCAGGCTGCTCCGGCGCCCCGGGCGGTGCGCGACCGGCGCCACACGCCCTCCTCACCAACCCGCGATCCGGGCGACGAAGAAGAGCACGACGCAAACCACGAAGACCGCGACCACCATGATCGGCCACGGGCCCCACGCCCGGCGCAACTCCGGAGACTCCGGGGTGGAGATGCCGGCGGTGGTGCTGCTCTCCGCGGGCGGCGTCTCCTGGGGAGTCGGGCCGGCGGCCGGTCGGGCGGTGTCGTCGCCCGACCGTGCGGCGGCCGTGGCGGAAGCGGCTCCGCCCCGGACCCGCCCGCCGTCGGCCCCGGTCCCGTGGCGCTCCAGGAAGTCGAGTGTCGACAGGAGGTCGAGTTCCTCGCCCGGCCCGGCAGGCCCGTGGACACGGGTGAAGAGGAATCTGCCGTCGTCCGAGAAGAACGACTCCACGGCGAGGCCGGACCGCGCGAACCGGAGGGTCCTCCGTGGTCGTGGATCGGCGTCCTCCACCGACCATCCCAGGGCCGCGGCCCTCGCGTGCAGATCGGGTCGCTCCAGGCTCCCGGGCGTCCGTGAACCCCGGGGCGTCTGCGAACCTGCTGTCGCCATGATCGGCCTCCCGTCCCGTGGGCGGGCTGCGCCGTCCACGTCACCCGGCACGTCTACCCGAATGTATGCGAACCAATCGTGCGGGGGAGTTCTGCCGCCGCCGGACCGCCCGACGGCCCGACTGCCCGCCCGCCCGGGTGTGCCGTCGCCGCTGACGAGGGCGCTGATCTGCGCGTCCGCCCCGTAGCTTCCGCCGGGCCCCGGAGGTGCCCCGCCGGGTTCGGGCCGTACCCTGCCGGAGCGGGCGTAGCGCGCACTTCACCCGGACGCGGTGGGTGCGAGAGAGTGGGCACATGGACAGCTTGGACTTTCGCAGTGGCAACCTGGACGCTACGGAAGCCTTCCTCTCATCCGCGTACACGCCGATGCGGATCGGGGGGCCGGTGAGCGACGCCCGGGTGCGGATCAGCCGACGAGCGATGGGGTCGCTGAGCGTGGACCGCCTCGTGCTCGGCTACGACATGCGGTACGACGCCGGCAGCCTCGGAAAGGTCTGCCTGATCAGCATGCACGCCGGTACGCTCGTGGACCGGACCGGTGGCCGCGAGACGGTGTTCGGCCCGGGGGAGACGTTTCTCCTCGCCCAGCCCGACCTTCCGTACCAGGGAGAGGTGCGGGCGGCGCGCTACACCATCGCGATGTTCGACACCGTCCTGCTGGACCGGATGGCCGTCGCCGGCGGGACGGCCGGGCCGGGGCCGGTGAGGCTGACGGCCCCCAGGGCGACCACCGCTGACGGGAACGACCGGCTCACCGCCGCGGTCCTCTACCTGCGGGACGCCGTGCTGAACGATGCGGGGTCGTCCCCGGGCGCCCTGGTCGTCTCCACCGCGGCGCACCACCTGGCCGCAGCCGTGCTGTCCGCGCTGCCCCACACCGCCAGGACCGCGCCCGCTCGCGTCGACACCCGCGACGCCGGCAGCGGCACGCTCCGACGGGCGGTCGCGTTCATCGACGACAACGCCCACCGCGACCTCACGCTCGCCGACATCGCGACCGCCGCCAGGGTCACCCCGCGCGCACTGCAGTACGCGTTCCGTCGCCACGCCGGGACCACACCCCTCGGCCATCTGCGCCGGGTCCGCCTGGAGCGGGCGCACGCGGACCTCGCGGCAGCGGACCCGTGCGACGGTGCGACCGTCACGGAGATCGCCATGCGCTGGGGGTTCGCCCACCCGGGCCGCTTCGCCGACATGTACCGCAGGGCGTACGGCCGGGCGCCCTCGCTCACGCTCCACGGGGACCGTACCGGCCGACGATGACTGCGGGCGGCCGGGAGCCGGTTCGCGGCGAGCGGCCGGTCAGGACGGCGTGGACTCGGTGGCGGGCCGCACCCCCAGGAGGGCGCTCGTCTCCGTCAGGTGCAGCAGTCTGCGCAGCTGGTCCCGAGGTGAGGCCACCTGGAAGGTGACGCCCAGGCCGGCGGCGGTCAGCCGGCCTCGGAGGAGTTCGTTGAGTCCGGCCGACGCGCAGAAACTCAGCTCCCCGCAGTCGACGACGAGGGTCGTCGGCAAGGGGGTGGCACCGAACTCGTCCTCCAGGGCGGCGCGCAGGACGGCGGCCGTGTCCATGTCGGCATACCCGTCCAGTGCCACCTGCCGTACACCGGGCGCGGTTTGACGGCGGGTGATGCGAAGTCCGGATTCCACTGCTGCCTTTTCCTGAACACGGCCGACGCTTGCTCCGCCCCACTGTGCCGTGCCCCGGCGCTCCTCGCAGCACCGGGAACGAAGCCGGCCGGCCCCGGGGCCGGCCGGAAAACGAAACCGGGGCCCCGGGCCGCTGCGTCCGGTGGGTGCGGGCGCCGTCGAGGTATCCCGGCGTACCTGGCGCACCCGGCTCCGCGGCCCGGGGCCGGGCGTCGCGGCGTGCGGAGGGTTCAGAGGGCCCCGCAAACCCGGGGCGATCGATTGGCGCCGCGCGGTGGCCCCCGTCGAAGCACGCCGGCCCGACTGCGGCGCGGGCAGGTCGGGGCAGGGGCGGTGCGATCCGAGTCCGCCGTTCCGGGGACGACGTGGACGGACCGGCTCGAACGCGGGCGCTGAGCGGGTGGCCGTGAGGACCCGCGCACGGCGCCGGCCGCCACCCCACCGCGAACCGCGGTGGGGTGG
>NZ_JBHXKE010000383.1:0-6026 GCF_042722765.1 Kitasatospora sp. NPDC058406 | reverse complement strand
GGGGTGGCCCTCGGGCACCGCCGGATCAGTGTCCGCAGCCCCCCACTCGACAGGGGACGGTTCCGACGTTCCGGACGGCTCGGCGGGCGAGAGCGCCCGTCATCTTGTAGACGTGGTACTCGGGGCACGTGCAGGCGGCGAACGATGCGGACCTGCGGCAGCGGGCGTGGCACCAGGCCCTGCTCACGCAGCGCAGCCCGACGGGTCTGCTTCGGCGCCCGGTCGAACAGAACGGTAGCTGAGCCTCCCCCGCTGCGCGGGAGGGGTTGATGAGCTGGTCAGGGCGGGTGCGGGCGGTTCGACGGTCACTGGTTCGGCCATCGCCTGGCCGGTGCAGTACTCCTCCTCGTACTCTTCCGGGCTGAGCCGGCCCAGACGGACCACGGCGTGTGGCAGCCCGTCTCGCAGGGCTTCGCCGAGGAGTGCCCGAACTCCCCTGACAGCAGGAGCCGCCTTGGTACCTTCGGGCAGAGTCGAGCGTCTTCGCGCGATGTCCGTGCCAGCCAGTGATCCGCCGGGTTCGCGCTGATCTCTCTGCGCGAACCCCACACCGGCTTCGCGGCGAAGAGGCGACACATGAACATGCGGGTCTATCAGTCAAGCCACCCCGGCGGGCCTCGGTTCTGCCGGCCGTCCATCGCCCGGACGCCGCCGCAGGCCGCATAGCGACGGTGGCGGTGGCACGTCGGCATCTCGGCGCCGGTGATCCCGGTCCGGTCTGACGTGAGCGCGGTCGCGGCCCGACGTCATGCGTCCGCCTCACCGTCCTTCCCGCTCGGGTGATGGATAGCGCGGACGGCATCGCGCACGCCCGTGCCCGTGCAGCGGCTGATCGGCAAGGCCGACGTCGAAGCGGTCCACACGGGCGACGACGGGCGGATCGGCGGATCGGCGAGCTGATCACCGCGTTCGCGGCCCGAGCGGATAACGGTGTTGCCGAGGCGATGGCCCTGCGTGCGGCGCCGGCCGAGGATCGACACCGTTGGCATGGGCGCCCGGGATGGCCGCAGGCCGGGCCGACCGTGCGGTAGCCCCGGGCCGGGTGCCAGCCGGGGTCCGTGCCCGCACCCTTCTCCTACGCCGGCTGTTCGACGATTCGTGTCCAGCGGAGGTCGACGGTCGCAGGATCCAGTTGCCCGGGCGCGATCCTTCCGATCTCGCCACCTTGCGCAGCCGGTGGGCGGTGGTGGCCGGCGCACTCTCCTGCGCCCGGTGCGGCGGGCGGGAAGGCGCAGTTCCGTTCCCGGCAGAGCTCGGTCACCCGGCCGGTGGCCTCGACGCGGAAGCGGTGGGAGTCGACGCTCACGAACGCCCGGAGGCGATCTCCGGTTTCGGCCTGGATCCGTATCGTCCCGGGCCGCATGGTCCGGCGCTCCCCGGCCGGGCGGTGGGCGCGCGACCGGGACCCGCGCGCGAGGGAACGCCTCGACGGCCGAGGCGGTGGTCCGACCTGCCGCCCCGCCGACAGGTCGGACCGCGGCTTCAGCCCAGGGTGAGCACGGCCTTGCCGCGTAGGCGTCCGTGGGCCATCTCCTCCAGGAGCTCCGCGCTGCGGCTCCAGTGGTCGAGGTGGCCGATCTCCGCTCGCAGGCGGCCCTGGGCGGCGAGTTCGAGCAGGGCGGCCAGGTCCCGGGCGTCCTGGTGGTCGTCGGCAGCGAGATAGACGAAGTGGTGGAGGGTGAGTTGCCGCCCTCCGTCGAACAGGGCGAAGAAGTCGAGGGTCAGGGGCTGGGAGGACGCCTGACCGAACCAGAGGAAGAGGCCGCCGGGTGCCAGCTTCCGCAGTGCGGCGGAGCCGAGCCGCCCTCCGACGGATTCGAGGACGACGTCGAACGTCCCGTTGTCCAGGCTGTCGATGTCGTGGACGACCTCGGCCCCGAGGGCGGGCAGGTGCTGCCAGGGCTCGTCCTCGGAAGCGACGACGGTGATCCGTGCGCCTTCGGCCACAGCGAGCTGCACGGCGAACTGGCCGACCCCGCCGCCCATGCCGGTGGCCAGCACGGTGCGGCCCGCGAGCGGTGCGGCCTCGGCGAGCAGGCGGCGGGCGACCAGGCCGCCCAGAGGAAGGGCGGCCGCGAGGTCGGAGGAGACGGCGTCGGGGACGGACACCAGGCGCCGGGCGGGGACGGCGGCGAACTGGGCGGCCGCGCCGCCGCCGGGCAGGTGCAGAGCCACCCGGCTGCCGGTCGCCGGGCCGCTGCCGTCGGCGGCGGCCCGCTCGACCACGCCCACCGCGTCGATCCCGGGCCGGTAGCCGGTGCCCGGGGCGCTGAGGTAGAGGAAATCGGGGCGGTTGAGGGAGAACCGGGTGATCCGGACCAGGGCCTCGTCGGCCGCGGGACGAGGAAGGTCCACCTCGCCGATCTCCACGAGGTGACCGGGCCGGCCGGTGGGAACGAGTGCGCGCACGGGTCGCCAACTCCTTGAAACGGTAGTATCGCTTTCACTTTGACCCTAGCAGTAGAAACGGTAGTGGCACTACCGTTTCGCATGGAAGGGAAGCACCGTGCCCACTCCCCCGCCGCGCACACCGCGCACACCGCGCAAGGATCAGCTCCGCAACCGCCAACTCCTGATCGACGCCGCCCGCGCGGCCTTCACCGAACTGGGCCCCGGCCTGTCCGTCGATGCCGTCGCCCGCCGCGCGGGCGTCGGCCCCAGCACCTTCTACCGCCACTTCGCGACCAAGGAGGCCCTGGTCGAACAGCTCCTGGACGACTTGACCGAAGGCTCGCGACAGGTCGCCGAACGGGCCGTCGCCGTCGCGGACCCGTGGGAGGCGTTCCGCACCGTCTTCCTCCACGGATGCGTCCTGGACGAGTCCGAGCTGCACCTGTTCGACATCCTGTGCCGTACCGGCCCCACCGCCGCCGACCGCGGCCTGCGCGCCACGACCCACCTCATCGGCCCGTCCGCCGACCGGGCCCGTGCGGCAGGCCTGCTCCGGGCAGACGTGGAGGTCGGGGACATCGCCACGCTCATGCGCATGGCGGATTCCGCCACCGATCCCCGGCAGCGCCGCACCACCCAGGACGTGATGCTCGCCGGTCTGCGCCGGCAGTGAGCAGGCCCGGCCCCCCACCGACCGGAACCGGTGCACACACGAACGCGGACGGCAGTACGAAGAACCCGGCCCTGCACTCCCGACCGCGCCCACCGAGGCCCGGCCCCCAGACCCGGAGGCCTGGCGACCGATCACGTGACCGTGACCGCCATCACCTCACCGTCCCTAATGAACGCAACCTCCCACACCACGCTGCACCGCCGCCCCGCGGGCAATACCGCCAGCCGCCAGCCGAATTCGGAGGCAGCCATGGCCTCCAGCGCCTTCCGCATGACACGAGGGCCGGACGCGGCAGCGATGGCACCTAAGAGGTCGTTTTCGTCCGATGTTTCATCCTGGAATCAGCTGTTTGGTCTGCGTTGTCGGGTCACGCCAGGAGATGGCGTTCTCGCTGGTGAGGCGGCGCGCCATGAGGTCGGTCATGGCGAGGTGGATCATGGCTTCGGAGCGGGTAGGGAGGGCTTCGTAGTCGCGGGCGAGGCGGCGATGGAGCATGAGCCAGCCATAGGTCCGCTCGACCGTCCACCGCTTCGGTATCGGGGTGAATCCCCTGGTGCCGGGCTTGCGGGCGGTGATTTCCATGTCGATGCCCAGAGTGGCGGCGTGCTCGACGAGGTGCTGGCGGTAGCCGCCGTCGACCCATGCCTTGCGGATGCCGGGGTGTTCGACAGCGACCTTGTCGAGGAGTCGGGTTCCGGCGACGGAGTCCTGCACGCTCGCTGCCGTGACCAGCACCGCGAGGAGGAGACCGAGGGTGTCGGTGACGATGCTCCGTTTCCTGCCCACGATTCTCTTTCCCGCGTCGATGCCCTGGCCGGCGGCGGGGACGCTGGTGGAGGTCTTGATGCTCTGGGCGTCGATCACGCAGGCCGACGGCTCGACGTCCCGCCCCTCCTTCTGTCGAAGCAGTTGTCTGAGCAGGCCGTTGAGCTGGGTGAACACGCCGTCCTGCTGCCACTTGGCGAAGTAGCCGTAGACCGTGTTCCAGTTCGGGAAGTCGTGCGAGAGGTAGCGCCACTGGACTCCGGTGCGGTCCACGTACAGGATCGCGTCCATGATGTCGCGCAGGTCGTGCTCGGGCGGCCGGCCGAAGTCCAGGGCTCTGCCGCGGCGCTCGAAGCGCCAGGCCGACAGAACTGGCTCGATCAACTCCCAGCGGGCATCGGACAGATCACTCGGATAAGGGCGTCGCGTCGGCATACTTCCGAAGTACCGCAGCAGACCGAGTGCGCCCAGGCGCACGACACCGGCGCCGGGAAGCAGACAGCCGCGAAGACCGGACATCCTGGAATGAGACAGGTGCAAACCGCACCCCGCCCCACCTGCACCACCGTCCGACCCATAGGCCTCAGCCGTGTCCACAGTCGCTTCCGCACCATGCCCGGACACTTCGAGAATCGCCCTGCACCCGGGCCAAATAGATGAAAACGACCTCTAAGAAGACATCTCATTTGGTTGGGTTGGGTGCGCGCCCTCAAAAGGGGGAACTAGCGGGTCCGAATCCTGTCGATCGGGGCAAGTACGGGTCGAAGATCCATCTGCTCACCGAACGCACCGGTCTGCCCCTTTCGCTCGCGATCTCCGGGGCCCACGTCCACGACAGCCAGGCCCTGATCCCGCTGGTCGACGCCATCCCGCCGATCCGCTCGCGGCGCGGCCCGAGGCGGCGCAGGCCCGGCAAGCTGGACGGCGACAAAGCATACGACCACCGCTTCATCCGCTCCTACCTGCGGCGACGCCAGATCACCGCCCGCATCGCCCGCATCGCCCGCCGAGGCATCGAGTCCTCCATCCGGCTCGGCAGGCACCGCTGGGTGATCGAACGCACCGTCCGCCTGGCTCGGCGGCTTCCGCCGGCTCCACCGTCGCTATGAACGGAGGGCACCCACTTCGCAGCGTTCGCCAGCATCGCCGCAGCCCTGATTTGCCACCGCAGGATCACCAAATGAGATGACCTAAAGGGCTAGCATCTTCGGAGTCCCGAACGTGCGCCAGTACGGCTTCCCATGGAGGAAGTATCGGCAATAGCTGGTCAGGCAGCGGTAGCCAGTTCCCGTCCGCCCCAGCGCAGGCCCTTTTCGCTGCGGACGCGGGCTCGTTCGCGGCGCTGGGCGGTGAGGACGTCGGGGTGGCGGGCGTCGGCGTTGCGCCAGCGAAGGTCGGCGTGCAGGGCGCGGGTCTGGACCGTGTGGTTGGGGTGGTTGGAGTTCGCGAGGGTGAACTGCCGCAGCAGTCCGAAGCGCGCCTCGATCGGGTTGGCCCGGGAGGCGCTGGTTGGGGTGAAGCAGAGGTGGACGTTGTTGTTGCGGGCCCAGCGGCGGAACTTCTTGCCGTTGTGGGCGGGCAGGTTGTCCAGGATCACGTAGACCGGGGCGCCGTCCGGGCGGGCCGCCCGGATCGAGCGGAGCTCGGCAAGAGTGTTCAGGGTGCGCTTGCGGCGGCGGTTGACGCCCCACAGGGTGTCGTCGCCGATCGGGTAGCAGCCGTGGAAGTAGGTCACGCCGTGGGTGTGCTGGCCCTTCTGGTCGGAGCACTAGCTGGGCCCCGATCAGGCAGAGGCCAAGTGGCCGCAGATCAGGCGGGACGACGGCTCGATGCAGTGGGCCTACGACGGCAAGCCGCTGTACACCTTCATCAAGGACAAGCAGGCCGGCGACACGTTCGGCGACGGCATCAAGGATGTCTTGCACATCGCGAGGCCGTAGACGTCGCTGCCGGGGCGGGTGAACCACCACCCCGGACCGGCCCGGAACGGACGGCCCGCAGCCGGGGAACCGCCCGGAACGGACGGGCCGGGCCGGCGACGGGCCCACCACACCCCCCAACCACCCACAGCGGGGCGGCTTGTGGTGACCTCCGTGTTCCGTCACCGTGGAACGGTGACGGAACATCACGGACAGACGACCGCTCTGTGTGCCGGGGCGGCCGGTGCGGACGGCGACTGCCGGGCCCGGCCCGCACC
>NZ_JBHXKE010000382.1:0-6058 GCF_042722765.1 Kitasatospora sp. NPDC058406 | reverse complement strand
GTGTGGGGGGGGGGGGGGGGTGGGGGGTGGGGGTGGGGGGGGGGGGGGGGGGGTGGTGGGGGGGGGGGGGGGGGGGGGGGGGGGGGGCGCGGGGGGGGGGGGGGGGGGGGGGGGCGGCGGGCGCGCCGGCCGGGGCCTGGGTGTCGCCCTCGTCCTCGACGGTGATGCCGAAGTCGGTGGCCAGACCGATCAGCCCGGTGGAGTAGCCCTGCCCGACGGCGCGGAACTTCCAGACGCCGCCCCGGCGGTACAGCTCGCCCGCGACGAGTGCCGTGACCTCGTCGCCGTCGGCCATGGCGAACTCGGCGATGGCGGTCGCGCCCTCGCCGGCGCCCGCGTCGAAGAGCAGCAGGCGCAGCCCGCTCACCGAGCGGAACGACCCGCCCTCGGAGGAGCCGGCGAGCACCACCCGCTCGACCTCGGCGGGCAGCTTGCCGAGGTCGGCCTCGACGGTGTCCGCGATCTCGGTGCCGCCCGAGGTCTGCTGCTTGGGCAGGTGGCGCACCAGGCCGGACGGGTGGCGCGGCTGGTTGTAGAAGACGAAGTCGGCGTCCGAACGGACCTTGCCGTCGGTACCGAGCAGGAGTGCGGAGGCGTCCACGTCCGGCGCACCGGGCGTGGCGCTCCAGCGCAGCACGGCGCGGACCGCCGCCACCGGCAGTGCGATGTTGGCGCCCTTGGCCATCACGTGCGTCATAGCCGACCATCCTGCCTGTTCGCCACCCCTTCGGACAACGTGACCGGAGGTGGCGGATCGGTGGGACTTTGCCAACGCTTGCGCTTTGTGAAGCGGAAGGTAACCTTCCGAGAATTCGATGTTTCGGAAGTGCATTCGACCGGGCGGCGTCCGTACGATGGACGATCGAGGGGTCCGGAGGTCCGGTCAAGGGGGATCGGGCCGGTTCCCGTCCGGGAACCATCGCGGCTGCCGGGCCGGTTCATCCGGGTGTCGGCACCACCCCGCCCACTGCTCCCGTGTCCCGTCCCGCGTTCTGTTCTCGCATCCGCCGGACCGGCGGCCGAACCCTGAGGAGAGCACCTTGCGCCACTTCGGCCACCTCGCGGACGACGTACGCGACCGGCTCTTTCTCGAATCGCCGCGGGTGTTCACCCCGGACAGTGACGCCGCCGTCCTGGCGACCGCACTCGGCGCCACGCTCTACAGTCCGGCGACCCGGCCGACGCTGCGGACCGACATCCGCAAGCAGGCCGCGCAGGGCGTCGTCTCGATGGTCCTCTGCCTGGAGGACGCGATCGCCGACCACGAGGTGCCGGCCGCCGAGGCGAACCTGGTGGCCCGGTTCGGGGAGCTCTTCGAGGAGGTGTCCGCGGCCGCTTCGGGCCGTGAGATCTCCACGGATTGCGCACATGATCTGCCCCTCCTCTTCATCAGGGTGCGGACACCCGCCCAGATCACCGACCTCGTCGGCCGACTCGGCCCGGCCGTCGGCCTGCTCACCGGATTCGTCCTGCCGAAGTTCACCGAGGAGAACGGCGGGGACTTCCTGGAGGCGCTCGCCGCCGCCGAGGCGACCACCGGCCGGCGGCTGTTCGCCATGCCGGTCCTGGAGTCGCCCGAACTGGCCCACCTGGAGACCCGCCGGGAGCAGCTGTTCGGCATAGCCCGGCTGCTCGACAAGTACCGCGAGCGCGTCCTCGCCGTCCGGCTCGGAGTCACCGACCTCTGCTCCGCGTACGGCCTGCGCCGCTCGCCCGACCTGACCGCGTACGACGTGGCCCTGGTCGCCGCCGTGATCGGGGACGTGGTCAACGTGCTCGGCCGGGCCGACGGCACCGGGTTCACCGTCACCGGCCCGGTCTGGGAGTACTTCCCCGTCCAGGAACGGATGTTCAAGCCGCAGTTGCGCCGCACCCCGTTCGTCGAGGCCGAGCCCTCCGGGGTGGCGGTGCGGCAGCGGATCATCGAGCACGACCTCGACGGGCTGATCCGCGAGATCGAGCTCGACCGCGCCAACGGCCTGCTCGGCAAGACCTGCATCCACCCCAGCCACGTGCCCGCCGTGCACGCCCTCTCGGTGGTCACGCACGAGGAGTACAGCGACGCCCGGGACATCCTCGACCAGGAGCGCGGCGGGGGCGGGGTGATGCGCTCGGCGTACACCAACAAGATGAACGAGGCCAAGCCCCACCGGGCCTGGGCCGAGCGGGTGCTGCTTCGGGCGGAGGTGTTCGGCGTGGCCCGGGAGGACGTCAGCTTCGCGGAGCTGCTCTCGGCCTGCCTCTGCCGGTGAGGACCGCCGCCCGGGGCCGTCTTCGGGCGGCCCGTCCGTCGTGCGCGCCCGTTCCGGCGGCGGCTCGCCCTCGGGGCGCGTCCCGGGTGTCCGTCGTTGCTCGTTCGTGGAGCGTCGTAGAACGTCGTAGAACGTCTTAGATCGCTGTAGTCCGTCGTAGTCCGTCGCCGTTCGTCCAGATGTGAACCGCACCACCGAAAGCAGGACCCGTAGTGACAGGACGTCTCGTGGCAGCACCGCAGGAGTGGACCGGCCGATGGGTGGCCGAGCGGGCCGGTGTCGGCCTGACCGGCTCCGAGCGGCTCCCCGAACTGGTCGGCCTCGCCCTGCGGGAGAACCGCAAGCGGGCCCATCTGCTGGTCTCCACCGTGCTCGGCAAGCACGTCCCGCAGCTTCCCGCCGTGGTCCACGGCGCCGGGCTCGACCTCGGCCGCCGGGTCCGCGAGCTGCTCGGCGACGAGGCCGCGGCGCGCGCCGTCGTGCTCGGCTACGCCGAGACCGCCACGGGCCTCGGCCACAGCGTCGCCGACGGCCTGGACGCCCCCTACCTGCACTCCACCCGCCGCCCGGTGCCCGGCGTCGATCCGGTCGGCGGCTTCGAGGAGGAGCACTCGCACGCCACCTCCCACCTGCTGCTGCCCACCGACCCCCGGCTGCTCGCCGGGGACGGGCCGCTGGTGCTGGTGGACGACGAGTTCTCCACCGGCACCACCGCGCTCAACACCATCCGCGCGCTCCACGCCCACCACCAGCGGGACCACTACGTGGTGGTCGCGCTGGTCGACCTGCGGGGTGCCGCCGACCGGCAGCGGCTCGCCTCCGTCGCCGCCGAACTCGGTGCCCGGCTCGACCTGGTGGCCCTGGCCGGCGGCGGCGTCGAGCTCCCCGAGGACATCCTGGACCGCGCCGAGCGGCTGATCGCCGACGCCGGACCGGCGCCCGAGCCGCCGCCCGCCCCCGCGGCCCCGCTGGTCCGCGCCGAGCTCGCCTGGCCGGCCGGCCTGCCGGAGGGCGGCCGGCACGGCTTCACCCGCGAGCACCGGGCCCGGTTCGACGCCGCGCTCCCGGAGCTGGGCCGGCAGCTGGCGGCCGTCGTGGCCGGTGACGGCGGCGGCGCCTCCGACGGCGGTGACAGCGCCGGTGCGTCCGGTGACAGCGCCGGTGCGTCCGGTGACGGCGGCGGGCGGGTGCTGGTGCTCGGCTTCGAGGAGCTGATGTACACGCCGCTGCGGCTGGCCGGCGCCCTCGCCGAACGGCTCCCCGGCGGCGCCGAGCGGGTCCACTTCTCCACCACCACCCGCTCGCCCGTCCTCGCGGTCGACGACCCCGGCTACGCCATCCGCACCCGGCTCGCCTTCCCCGCCCACGACGACCCCGCCGACGACGCCTCGCGCGAGCGGTACGCCTACAACGTCGCCCCCGGCGCCGACCCGGCCCGCCGCTTCGCCACCGTCGTCCTGGTGGTCGACGACGTCGCCGACACCCCCGCACTGCACGAGGGCGAGCGCGCCCTGATCGGCCAGCTGCGACGGGTCACCGACCGGGTGGTGCTCGCCGTCCTGCCCACGCACCGGCCGGGCGACACGGCGGAGGGCGGCACGGCGGCGGGTGCTCTGGCGGGCGCCCCGGAGTCCCGGCTGCCGCGCCCGCTGTACGGTCCGGCGTTCTCCTCCTACCGCGCCGACGAGGTGGCCTGGCTGCTCAAGGACCTCTCCGGCGTCGCGCTGGAGGCGCCCACCGAGGAGCGGGAGGAGGCCGTGCAGAGCGGCGGCGCCCACTACGCAGAGTCACTGCCGGTCGAGTACCAGCCGAGCCCCGAGTACCAGGAGCTGTTCCACCAGGCGCTGCGGGTCTCCGCCCGGCGGATCGCCCTCGCCGTCGGCACCGTCGCCGAGACGCTGGTCGCCGAACGCGGCCGGGGTCTGGTGCTCGCCTCCCTGGCCCGCGCCGGGACGCCCGTCGGCGTCCTGATCCGCCGCTGGCTGGCCGCCGGACACGGCGTCGAAGCCCCCCACTACGCCGTCTCCATCGTCCGGGGCCGCGGCATCGACCCGGTCGCCCTGCGGTACCTGGCCGCCCACCACCGGGCCTCCGACGTGGTCTTCGTCGACGGCTGGACCGGCAAGGGCGCGATCACCCGCGAACTCGACGAGGCCCTGGCGGGCAGCGGCTTCGACTCCGGGCTGGCCGTCCTCGCCGACCCCGGCCGCTGCGTGCGCACCTTCGGCACCCGGGACGACTTCCTGATCCCCTCCGCCTGCCTCAACTCGACCGTCTCCGGCCTCGTCTCGCGCACCGTGCTGCGCACCGACCTGATCGGCCCGGACGACTTCCACGGCGCCAAGCACTACACCGACCTGGCCGGCGCCGACGTCTCCGGTGCCTTCCTGGACACCGTCGCCGACCACTTCGACGCCGTCCGGGCCGAGGCCGTCGCCGCGGCCGGCCGGTTCCTCGACACCGACCGCGCCGCGGACCGCACGCCCGACTGGGCCGGCTGGGCCGCCGTCGAACGGATCAGCGCCGAGTACGGCATCGACGACATCAACCTCGTCAAGCCCGGCGTCGGCGAGACCACCCGGGTCATGCTGCGCCGCGTCCCCTGGCGGGTCCTGGCCCGCCGCGGCGCAGGCGCGGACCTCGACCACGTCCGCCTGCTCGCCGCCCAGCGCGGCGTCCCCGTCGAGGAGGTCGACGACCTGCCGTACTCGTGCGTCGGCCTGATCCACCCCCGCTACAGCCGGGGAGCGACCGGCGCCTCCGGCACGGCCGTCCTGGTGAAGGAGTCCTGAACCGATGAGCAGCCCCCGTGGTTCGCTGCCCCGCGGCTTCCTGGTCGCGAGCGACCTCGACCGCACCCTGATCTACTCCAACCGCGCCCTCGCCCTGGACGTGCCCGACCGGCTCGCGCCACGCCTGCTCTCCGTCGAGGTGCACGACGGCAAGGCGCTCTCCTTCATGACCGAGCAGGCCGCCGCACTGCTGGTGGAGCTGGCCCAGGAGGCCCTGTTCGTCCCCGCCACCACCCGCACCCGGGCCCAGTACGAGCGGGTCAACCTGCCCGGCCCGACGCCCGGTTGGGTCCCGTCGTACGCGATCTGCAGCAACGGCGGACGGCTGCTCGTCGACGGCGTGCCGGACGAGGACTGGGAGGCCGAGATGGCCGGCCGGCTGGCCGCCGGGGCGGCGCCGCTGGCCGAGGTGGTCGAGCACCTGGCCCTCTGCGCCGACCCGGAGTGGACGCACAAGCGCCGGGTCGCCGACGAGCTCTTCGCGTACCTGGTGGTCGAGCGGGCCGAGCTGCCGGTCGGCTGGCTGGAGGAGCTCACCGGCTGGTGTGCCGAGCGCGGCTGGAGCGTCTCGCTCCAGGGCCGCAAGGTGTACGCGGTGCCGGGGCCGCTGAGCAAGAGCGCCGCCCTGGCCGAGGTCCGGCGCCGGGCCGGTGTCGAGGCCGGTGTCGACGGCGTGGACGGTGTTGACGGCGGGCCCGCCGTGCTCGCCGCCGGTGACTCCCTGCTGGACGCCGACCTGCTGCTCGCCGCCGACGCCGCCTGGCGCCCCGGGCACGGCGAGCTGGCCGACAGCGGTTGGACGGCCCCCGGTGTCACCGCCCTCGACGAGGTCGGGGTGGCCGCCGGCGAGGAGATCGTCCGACGGTTCCTGGCCCGCGTCCGGGGCGAGGCGGACGACCTCGTCCCGGTCGCCGTCCGCTAGCGGAAGCGCACCGGTGGCCCGGCGGCCCGGTGACCCCCAACCCCGTAGGGGGCCCCCGGGGGCCGGGCGCGGCCGGAGGGGGGGTGATCAGG
>NZ_JBHXKE010000381.1:0-6071 GCF_042722765.1 Kitasatospora sp. NPDC058406 | reverse complement strand
GAAGAGCGAGGTCGGCGCCTTGCCGACGGCTACCAACGCACCCTCCAGCCGGGGCAGCCACAGCTCCATCGCGGCGGCGCTGCGGGTGTTGCCCATCGCCCGTGCCAGCTCGGGCACGGACGGGTCGGTGAGGGTGCAGACCACCTCGTTGTCGGCGGGCAGCCGCTTGCGGGTGACGCCGCTGGCGACCATGTTGACGTCGCAGAGGATCGGCGCGCCGGCGCGCAGGGCGGCACGGGCGGAGGCGACCACGCCGGGCGAGTACACCAGGTCCTCGACCAGGTCGACCATGCCGCAGGCGTGGATCATCCGCACGGCGACCTGGGAGACGTCCGCGGGGAGCGCGGCGAGGTCGGCCTCGGCCCGGATGGTGGCAAAGGACTGGCGGTAGATGGACGCGCCGTCCTTCTCGTACTCGATCACTTGGTGGTCCTCCTGGCCGCGGCGACCGCCACGGCCGTCTCCTCGTTCGTCAGATCGTTCACCGGGTCGTTCACCGGGTCGTTCGTGGGACTGCTCGCAGGGCTGCCCGTCGCGCTGCCCGCGGGACCGCCGGGCGGTTCCGGAGCGGTGCCGGACACCCTCACCCGGTAGCCCCGCCCGGTCGCCAGCACGTCCACCCAGCGTCCCGCCGGGTGGCCGCAGCGCCGCTCGCAGCCGGACCAGTGCACCGGCAGGACGCCGGTACCGGCCGGGGCGGCCGGCGCCACGGGGCCCGCCACCGCGGGGCCCGGCACCACGACGACCGGAGCCGCCGTCGCGTCCAGCGCCCGCGCCGCGTCCGTCCGGACGTCCGCGAGCGACTTGGCGCAGCCCGGCAGCCCGGTGCAGGCCGTGGCCCGGTCCCAGGCCGAGCCCGGTTCGGTACGGTACCCGGCCGCCGTCAGGGCGGGCAGCCGGTCGGCCGGGGCACCCGGCAGGACGGCACCGCGCCACGGGGTGAGCCGGAGCTCCCCCTCGGCGGCGGCGGCCAGGACGCGCCACTGCGCGGCGGTGGCCCGGCCGAACCGGAGTCCGACGGAGAGCCCGCCGGGCAGCGCGCCGAGCGGCACCGGCAGTCCGGGCAGGTCGGGCAGCGGGACGTCGCCGGGCGGCAGCAGGCCGGGGACCTCGCGCAGGTGCCAGGCCCCTGCCCCAGAGACGCGCAGGGCCTCCAGGAAGGAACGGGCGGCGTCCAGCGCCGCCTCCACCGCCCGGGCGGCGGGGACGGCGCGCGCGGTGGCGGCCCTGCCGAGGCGCAGCAGGGCGGTCCCGTCCCGGCCTGCGATCAATGTCACATCGGCGTCCAGCGCGGCGACGTCGCCGCGGCCGTCGTCCAGCGCGAACAGGAACTTGCCGGAGAGGCCGGTCGCCCACGGGCTCGCGCAGAGGCCGGCGTCCAGCGCGCGGGCCCAGGCGTGCACGTCGACGCCGGTGCGACCGCCGTCCGACGGGCCGGGCGAGGCCACGATGTTGCGCACCCGCTCGTGGGTGTCCGAGGGCAACAGGCCGGCGGCGCGCAGCCGTTCGCCGAGTTCGCCGCCGCAGTCCGGAGCCAGTCCGCGCAGCTGGACGTTGCCGCGCGAGGTGGTCTCCAGCGCGCCGTCGCCGAGCGCCTCCGCGGCGTCGGCCAGCGCCACGGCCTGACGGACCGTCAGAAGTCCGCCCGGCAGGCGGACCCTGGCCAGGGCGCCGTCGTCGGCGGTGTGCAGACGAAGCGCCCCCGGACAGACGTCCGCACGCCCCCGGTCGGGCGCGGCGGCGCCCGGCGTGACGGCGTCGGATGTCGGTGGCATGGCGGCGAGCATACCGATGATCCGATCGGATGCCGCCGTACCGAAGGTCACAGCACCGAGCCGGACCCGGTGCCGGAAGAGCGCCTTGCCGAAGGGCACTCCCCCAGGTCAGCCACACCCCGTACGATGCTGGCGGGCGGTCCCCGCAGGCCGCCCACACGCCAGCGACGGCGCAGGGGAGGAAACCGGTGCGAGCCCGGTGCGGTCCCGCCACTGTGACCGCGGTCCACCGGAACGCCGGGAGACCGCGGGAGCCAGGAACTCCTGCCGTCCTCCACCGGCCCGGGGCGCGGACCCCGAGGAAGGCTCGAAAAGCCATGCGCCGCCGCATGCCCGCTCCCGCGGTCCGGTCCACCGTGACTCGGCCGCTCCCCCTCCCTGCCCCAGGCGGGCCGGAGGGATCCGCCGGGCTCCCGGACCCGCCGTTGACGCACGCCCTCCCTGCCCGCCGCCGGGCCGGAGGGGCCCCCGCTCCGGTGTTCCGCCGTCCTTCGCCAGTCGCTCGTCACTCGTCACATTCCACGCCGGCGTGCCCTTCGGCTCGGGGCGCCTCCGAGGCCGGGAGGGCCTTCGCATGATCCTGCTGCTGTCGACGTCCGACACCGACCTGCTCAGCGCCCGCTCCGCCGAGGGACCGGTGCGCTACCGGCTCGGCAACCCGGCCCGGCTCACGCCCGAGGACCTGCCCGCCCTGGTCGACGGCACCGACCTGGTCGTGGTCCGCCTGCTCGGCGGACGCCGTGCCTGGCAGGAGGGCCTGGACGCGCTGCTGGCCGGCCCCCGCCCCGTCGTCGTCCTGACCGGCGAACAGGCGCCCGACGCCCAGCTGATGGAGCTGTCCACCGTGCCGGCCGGCATCGCCGCCGAGGCCCACGCCTACCTGGCGCACGGCGGCGCGGCCAACCTCGCCGAGCTGGCCGCCTTCCTCTCCGACACCGTGCTGCTCACCGGCCACGGCTTCGCGCCGCCCGCCTCCGCCCCCGCCTGGGGACCGCTGGAGCGCACCGCCCGCACCGACGGCGGCCCGGTCATCGCCGTGCTCTACTACCGCGCCCACCACATGAGCGGGAACACCGCCTTCGTCGAGACGCTCTGCCGGGCGATCGAGGACCGGGGCGCGCAGGCCCGGGCGTACTACTGCGCCTCGCTGCGCGGCGCCGAGGACGACCTGCTGGCCGCCCTCGGCGAGGCCGACGCCCTCGTCACCACCGTGCTGGCCGCCGGCGGCACCCGCCCGGCCGACGCGCAGGCCGGCGGCGACGAGGAGGCCTGGGACGCCGGCGCGCTCGCCGCGCTGGACCGGCCGATCCTCCAGGCGCTCTGCCTGACCTGGTCGCGCGCCCAGTGGGAGGCCAGCGACGACGGCCTCTCGCCGCTGGACACCGCCACCCAGATCGCCGTGCCCGAGTTCGACGGCCGCCTGATCACCGTCCCGTTCTCCTTCAAGGAGCTGGACGAGGACGGCCTCACCGTCTACGCCGCCGACCCCGAGCGCGCCGCCCGGGTCGCCGGCATCGCCGTCTCCCACGCCCGCCTGCGGCACATCCCGGCCGCCGAGCGCCGGCTCGCGCTCGTCCTCTCCGCCTACCCGACCAAGCACGCCCGGGTCGGCAACGCGGTCGGTCTGGACACCCCGGCCAGCGCGGTGCGGCTGCTGACCGCGCTGCGCGAGGAGGGCATGGACCTGGGCACCGGCCTGCCCGGGCTCGACGAGTCGGCCGAGGGCCAGCACGAGGGCGACGCCCTCATCCACGCGCTGATCGCCGCCGGCGGTTACGACCAGGACTGGCTCACCGAGGACCAGCTGGCCCGCAACCCCGTCCGTATCCCGGCCGCCGACTACCGCCGCTGGTACGCGGGCCTGCCCGAGGCGCTGCGCACCCGGGTCGAGGAGCACTGGGGCCCGGCCCCCGGCGAGCTGTACGTCGACCGCTCGCAGAACCCGGACGGCGACATCGTGCTCGCCGCCGTCCGCTCCGGCAACCTGCTCGTCCTCATCCAGCCCCCGCGCGGGTTCGGCGAGAACCCGGTCGCGATCTACCACGACCCGGACCTCCCGCCGTCCCACCACTACCTGGCCGCCTACCGCTGGATCGCGGCCGAGCAGGCCGACGGCGGCTTCGGCGCCCACGCGGTGGTCCACCTCGGCAAGCACGGCAACCTGGAGTGGCTGCCCGGCAAGACCGCCGCGCTCTCCGCCGAGTGCGGCCCCGACGCCGCCCTCGGCGACCTGCCGCTGGTCTACCCCTTCCTGGTCAACGACCCGGGCGAGGGCACCCAGGCCAAGCGTCGCGCCCACGCCACCCTGGTCGACCACCTCGTCCCGCCCATGGCCCGCGCCGACTCCTACGGCGACATCGCGCGCCTGGAGCAGCTGCTCGACGAGCACGCCAACATCGCCGCGATGGACCCGGCCAAGCTGCCCGCGATCCGCGCCCAGATCTGGACGCTGATCCAGGCCGCCAAGCTCGACCACGACCTCGGCCTGGACGAGCGCCCCGAGGACGACGGCTTCGACGACTTCCTGCTGCACGTCGACGGCTGGCTCTGCGAGATCAAGGACGCCCAGATCCGGGACGGCCTGCACGTCCTGGGCCAGGCCCCGGCCGGCACCGACCGGGTCAACATCGTGCTCGCCATCCTGCGCGCCCGGCAGATCTGGGGCGGCGTCAACGCCCTGCCCGGCCTGCGCGAGGCGCTCGGCCTGGACGAGTCCGCGCTCACCCTCGGTGCCACCGACGCGGCCGAGGCCGCGGCGCGCGAGCTGGTCGAGGCGATGGAGGCCGAGGACTGGGCCCCGGAGGCGGTCGAGAAGGTCACCGCCGAGCTGCCGGAGCAGGTCCGTACGGCGGTCCGCGAGGTGCTGGACTTCGCGGCCGCCCAGGTGGTGCCGCGGCTGGCCGCCACCACCGGCGAGCTGGACGCCGTGCTGCACGCGCTGCGCGGCGGCTTCGTCCCGGCCGGGCCGTCCGGCTCGCCGCTGCGCGGGCTGGTCAACGTGCTGCCGACCGGCCGCAACTTCTACTCCGTCGACCCGAAGGCCGTACCCAGCAAGCTCGCCTGGGAGACCGGGCAGGCCCTGGCCGCCTCGCTGGTCGAGCGCTACCGGGCCGACAACGACGGCGCCTGCCCGCCGTCGGTCGGGCTCTCGCTCTGGGGCACCAGCGCGATGCGCACCGCCGGCGACGACATCGCCGAGGCCTTCGCGCTCCTCGGCGTCCGCCCCGTCTGGGACGACGCCTCGCGCCGGGTCACCGGCCTGGAGCCGATCTCCCTGGAGGAGCTGGGCCGCCCGCGCATCGACGTCACGCTGCGCATCTCCGGCTTCTTCCGGGACGCCTTCCCGCACGTGGTCGCCCTGCTGGACGACGCCGTCCGGCTCGCCGCCGCCCAGGAGGAGGCGGAGGCCGACAACTACGTCCGCGCGCACGTCCAGGCCGACCTCGCCGTCCACGGCGACGAGCGCAAGGCCACCGTCCGCGTCTTCGGCTCCCGTCCGGGGACGTACGGCGCGGGCCTGCTCCAGCTGATCGACAGCCGCGACTGGCGCACCGACGCCGACCTCGCCGAGGTGTACACGGTCTGGGGCGGCTACGCGTACGGGCGCGGGCTGGACGGGCGGCCGGCCCGCGAGGAGATGGAGACCGCGTACAAGCGGATCACCGTCGCCGCCAAGAACACCGACACCCGCGAGCACGACATCGCCGACTCGGACGACTACTTCCAGTACCACGGCGGCATGGTGGCCACCGTGCGCGCCCTCACCGGCAAGGCGCCGACCGCGTACATCGGCGACTCGACCCGGCCGGAGACGGTCCGCACCCGGACCCTCACCGAGGAGGCGGCCCGGGTGTTCCGCGCCCGGGTGGTCAACCCGCGCTGGATCGAGGCGATGCGCCGCCACGGCTACAAGGGCGCCTTCGAGATGGCGGCCACCGTCGACTACCTGTTCGGGTACGACGCCACGACCGGCGTGGTCGCGGACTGGATGTACGAGAAGCTCACCCAGGAGTACGTGCTGGACCCGGTCAACCGGGAGTTCCTGGCGGACGCCAACCCGTGGGCGCTGCACGGCATCAGCGAGCGCCTGCTGGAGGCGGCGAGCCGCGGGCTCTGGGAGAAGCCGGACCCGGAGCTGATCGAGCAGTTGCAGGCGGCGTTCCTGGAGACCGAGGGTGACCTGGAGGGCGAGGACGGCTGATCCGCCCCGGGCGGTTCCCGCCCGTCGCCCCACCGTCCGGTGGTGTCCCCCGTGCGGCGCCCCCGAGACCACGCGGGCGGCGCACGGCGGTCGGC